>CAYVAN010000041.1:0-26360 GCA_964449225.1 uncultured Rhodopirellula sp. | reverse complement strand
CGCCAGTATCTATCAAGTCCAGCCCATCGGTGTTGTTCGTCCCCGCGTGGCCGCCGACGTGGTTGCGATTGCCCAATACGCCAGCGAAAATGAATTGAGCCTTCATCCGCGAGGCGCTGGCAGCGGCGTCGCTGGCGAATCGCTTGGCCGAGGAATCGTGATTGATTTTTCTCGATACATGAGGCGCATCGAAGTCCAATCCAATGGGGCAACGGTTCGAGTGCAAAGCGGTGCCGTTTTAGCAGACGTTAACCAAATCCTTCGCCCCCTTGGGCGTGGCTTCGGACCTGATCCAGTCACGCGAAGCATCACCACGATGGGCAGCGTGCTAGCGACCAACGCCTCGGGGAGTCACTACCTACGCAGTGGTTCGGCTCGCAATGCGATCGAATCCATGCGAGTGGTGACGATCGAGGGCGAACTGATTGAATTGGGCAAACACTCGATAGATGAACCCACCACCGCTGGCAAGCTGGCTCGTGGTATCTCGGAAATCCAACAACGTTTTCATGCACTTCTTGATGGGGATGACAACAAGGGAAAGCTGGCACCAAAGCATCGTGGCGGCTATCGACTTGACGATGTGGTGGATCCCAAAGATAGAACCGTCGATTTGGCTAAGTTTATGGTGGGAACACAGGGGACATTAGCTCTTACTGTTGACGCCGTTGTGCGATCGGAAGTCGTCCCGGCACATCGCGGCGTTATCTTGGCGTTCTATCATCGAATGGACCTTGCCGCGCGGAGCGCCGTTTCGGCTCTTAAGCACGGCTTGGTCGCGTGCGACCTGATGGACAGGCGAACGTTACAAATTGCTAGAGACACCGACGAGAGCTTTGCCGATCTGTTGCCGCGTGCTGCCGAGTCGATCGTGCTGGTCGAAATCCAAGGCGAATCGCGAGACGATCTGCGTGACCGTTTGTCACTCATTCGGCGCGAACTCACTAGCGGTCCTGATGCTGCTTTTGGAAGTGTTGAAACGCTTGATCGTGCGGAACGAAATTTGTACTGGGCCTTGTCGCGTCGTGTCATTCCGCGTTTGTATCGATATAAGCAAAATGAGGCTCCGCTACCTTTCATCGAAGACCTTGCGGTGCCACGTGAATTGCTTCCCGAAGCATTGATTGCGATTCAAGACACGCTAAAGAGCCAGCAAGCGACGGCGACCATTTTTGCACACGTCGGTCACGGCCAAATTCACTTGCGGCCATTTTTGGATTTGTCGAAATCAGAGGATCGACGTCGTTTAAGTAGGCTTAGCAGTGACATAGCCGAAGTCGTGTGGCGTTACGGTGGACAGGTCAGCGTTGAACATGCGGCTGGACTGAGCCGATCCTATTTACTGCCGAAACAATTCGGAAATCTTTGGCAGGTGATGGGACAGGTGAAACGTTTGTTCGATCCCAACCACCGCGTCAATCCGGGAAAGCTGTTTGGCGCAGAAATGCAGCGTCCGAACGAAAATTTGCGTCCGGCTGATCAGAACATCGAAGTTGTCGATGAAAGTCGTGTGTTAGTACAGTCGGACTTGCCAATTGCTGAAACTGCAGGGAAATCCGACCGCCGCGTCCCGCAGTTACAGGTCTTGCAACATTGGGCCGGCAGTAACGGGATCTCCGCTGTCACGCGTGGTTGCAATGGATGTGGTCGGTGCCGCACGACGTCACCTGGCGAAAGGCTCTGTCCCGTCTTTCGCGCTTCGATGCGAGAAGAAGCGTCGCCGCGAGCGAAGGCGAATCTTCTAAGAGGCGTCCTTAGCGGCCAGATTCCCGTTGATGGCTTGGCGTCAGACCAAGCAAAAGAAATCACTGATCTGTGCTTCAATTGTCATCAATGTCGTTTGGAATGCCCCGCGTCAATTGATATTCCAAAAATAGTCGGAGAGTTAAAAGCTCAGTACGTTGCAACCAACGGCTTGTCTGTCTCCGACGCATTGATTGGACGTATTGACACGGTTGCCGCGGTAGCGTCTCGATTTGCTTGGTTATCGAATCGATTGATTCAAAACAAGTTAACACGTTGGTTTGCTGAACGCTTATTTGGACTTTCCGCTGCCCGACCACTGCCGCCGGTCTCGTCTGAATCGTTTCTGCGTCACGCGACTGGTCGTCGTTGGACCAAGCCATCACCGCACGGTGGTTTGAAGGTTGCATACTTTTTTGATCAATATGCCAATTACCACGACCCGGACATTGGTAAAGCGCTCGCTGAAATTTTGCAGCAAAACGGCATCGGTCTGTATGTGCCGCCTTCACAATCCGCCAGCGGGATGTCACGCATCACCGCTGGTGATGCTAAGGGAGCGATGCGAATTGCTCGGCGCAACGTACGGCTTTTGGCGGAAGCTGTCCGAGCGGGATACACAATCATTGCCACCGAACCCTCCGCAATTTTGTGTTTGAAACATGAATACCCCAGCTTGCTTGATGATGAAGATGCTCATTTAGTAGCCGATCATTCGCGTGAAGCATGCGAGTATCTTTGGGAACTTCACCAAGGCGATCGCTTGTCGACGGAATTTGATCCTGTTGATATTACGGTTGCATACCATCAACCTTGCCATCTTCGCGTTTTGGATCCCGTCGGTTACGGCCCCAGCGTTTTGCAATTGGTGCCCGGTATCGAAGTGGAGCGGATCGAAGCGGGGTGCAGCGGAATGGCGGGAACTTGGGGGTTGCTGAAAAAGAACTATCGAAACAGTCTTCGCATCGGCTGGCCGCTCATTTCAGCGATGAGGACCGCGAAAGTATCGATGGCAACGACGGAATGCAGCGCTTGTAAAATGCAGATTGAACACGGAAGCGGTCGCAAAACAATTCACCCTTTAAAAGTATTGGCATACGCTTACGGACGCATGCCTCAGGTCGAAAAAGAGATGCCCTTCGTTGCACAGCACCGCCCGGAATCCGAGACGTTTTCATGAAGTTTGAAGTCATGATGTTCGCTGCTGCGAAAGAGATTATCGGTGCCGATCGCGTCACGGTGGAGTTAGGCGACTCACCAACGTCATCAAAGCTATTAGAGCATCTTGGGCGGACTTATACTGGACTTAAGCCGCTGCTGCCATCGTGTCGTTTGGCAGTTGACGACCAGTACGTCGCTGATGAATTTCTGCTTCGTCCCGATCACCAAATTGCTTTAATTCCGCCAGTCAGTGGCGGTTGAAGTTTGCAAGGGGCAACGTGCCGGCTCGTTAATTCTCTTCGGCTTGATTGAACGATTCAATGGTCCAAGTTTTTGCCATTTCAAGACGTTCGTCGCGAGGACCGTGCATCATCGTCAAGGCATCTGAGCCGCCAATCATGTGATAGGCCTTATTGGCTTCTTCCTCTGTGATCAGTCCCAGGGACTGGTAAAGCCTGACTTCGGCCAGCGATCTTAAATTACGAACTCCAGCGCGTTCAAGTAAGCTGCTGATTCGCCGTCGAGCGCTTTCAGGGCTGAGATTTGGTAGTTCGACTAACTTGATATCACGATCGACCAAACGCCAAAGTGCCGACATCTGTTCGTCAATGTAGCTGCGGGGATCGCTGAGCCTTCCAGCGGACTGCATTTGTTGAACTTCAGAACTGTCCATCGCTTTAGAAACGATCAGTGATTTGCCTTTGGATACGTGAATCAACCGAGCGCGAGAGACGTTTTGCACGGAGGTCTGGTTTTGACGCCCTTGGGACTTCAAGACGACGTCGAAGTGAATCAGCAAGTCTATCTTTTCTGCTTTGGCAGTTTCGATGATTTCGCTCGACGGTCCAACTCCTAAGAAAACGATCCCCGGCCTCCACATTGGCAACGGCGGCGGAACATTGCTGATCAGTTCAGCAACAGGCTTACGAATTGTTGGGGCGTGATCATCAGATGAATTTCGTCCCGGCGATCTGTGGCTCAAAGGACGCGGCCGACTCGCGTTAGGTGGTTGTTTCAAACCAGGTAGCAGGGCCATCGAATCAGATTCGTCGACGACGTTTGGTTCGGCTTGAAAGATCGTTCCAAAATCACCCGCTGCGAAACGCTTTTCAAATTCGGTCGCAAAGGCTTCAGCCACACCGCCAAGGTTTTTTGCCAACTGTTCCGCGGCATCATCGCTTAGCATTGAAGGGATTTCTTCGACGGCAGTTTGTTTTTTCATCCCCATCATCAAGCCATCATCCATCGGATCGTCCATGAAGTCAGCTCGGTCGGGCTGCCGCGAAGATCGGAAATCCATCGCCATCCCGTCATTAAGGTAGTGACTGGACGCCCCACTTCCGATCGGGCTGGGATCCGAGACGTCATCTGCTCCGCGAACCGCCATCGAAATAGCCCACCGCAAATTCCAAATGGGACGTTTCAATAGTTTGCTTAGCTTGACCTTTGCTAGAGCCGGGGATGCTTGGTCGTACTCTGCGGCGATGTGTCCGTGAAGCAGTTTGCAGGCCAACGCGTGGTTACCCGCTAAAAATACTTCCTTGGCTTGCATCTCCAATGCGGGGCCCGTTCGAACATCAATTTTGATGTCGCTGGCGAAAATTGGTTCCAGATCCAAGCTTTTAAAAATGGCCGTCAGCGGATCAAGATAGACGCTGATCGGCCCCCCATCGGATCCTCGCGACCGGCCATACATTTCGCTGCCGTAGGTGTCGTCATCGTACATTTCGTCAACATAGGTATCGTCGACGTACGCGTTATTCCTGCTGTCGGACTGTGCAACCGCAGAAGAGGTTGGCCCTGCCGAAAAACCGAATAACAGCAAGCAAACAGCAAAAAGTGTTGTCAAAGGAGAACTGAAATGCATGGGAACAGGACCGCAACAAACAAGGAAATAATGAGAAATGGGCGATGGATCAATGAAATTCAGGCATTTCGCTGAGCCTCTTCCACCGATTTCCGCGTATTATAGGGGGCTTCCATCTTAGATGGTTGACCCGAGGGATGGAGCCTGAACACACCCCAAACCGACTGAATCGCCATGGATTTGCCATGATTTTGCCGGGGAACTGCGATAGAACTTCGGCAGAACTGCGTCTTGGTCTAACGAAGCGTTGCGATCGCAGGGCGATTTAGCTGGAAATTGGCCAGCGTCTGCGGCAGAAAAGAGCGGGTGTGTGGAACTTAACCCGTTGGGGTGCGTCTAACCCTGGTTTCTCTATTTCCATCGCTTGTTATCCACACCATGTCTCACCGATTCCCAGTTCGACTCTCCGTCCGCCGACGATTGAAGGTTGAAACGCTAACGGATCGTCGGGTTTTAGCTGCGATTACCGGCACCGTATTTGACGACGTTAACCACTCACTGAGGCAAGATGATGGCGAATCGGGTGCCTTGTCTCGACTGGTCTACATTGATGCGAACGACAACGCAACGCTGGACGTTGGTGAGAAGATTGCGTTGGCGAACGATTCAGGAGAGTTTGAGTTTCTAGATCTCGATGACGGCACTTATCAAGTTCGACTCTTCAACGGTTCAAACAGTCAAGTTCAAACGGTCCCAGTTGGGACCGAAGGCATTGGCCCGGTTTTCGACGTCGCTGATGCCAGCAGTCTGATTGCATCGGAATCGGCGCTTCATCTGATCAGTGGTGATTCGATTGTCACCGTTGATCCGAACCAACTCGGTGGCGATGGAACGACCGTGCGTATCGCTGATTCAATCAAAAAGATGCAGCGACTGCCCAATGGGTCATTGTTAGTCATCGGCTCGGATTTGTCTGGCGAAACGGCCTGGGTGTTTGATCCCGCCAATGGCTCGTCATCGCCCGCTGATCTGTCTGGTGCCGAAGTCGCTCAATCGTCAGCAATGTTGTGGTCTGAACTTGCGATCGATGGCAACGGACGAGGGGTTGTTCTTGAGCAAGCCCAAGCCGGGGAAAGTTCGGTTGAAGTGCGCAGTATCGATGCCAGCGATGATTCAGGAATTGTTGTTTCGATGACCTCTACCTTTGTACCAACTGAGACAACGGTTGTTGCATCGGCGACAGGATCCCGTAGCGTTTTCGCTTGGCCAGCCACCGAAGGATTGGAACTATCGCTCTGGAGCAATTCGACTGACTCGTTTATTTCCGACGCAACGGTACTGATTGATGACGCACTTTCGTTGTTGTCCTTCGATGATCAATCAGGCTTGATTGCGCTGCGCACTTCTGGTGGCGGAGTCCGCATCGTGGACGCCAATAACAATTTTCAGTCGCTACATTATTTCGCTGATCAAACAGGGCCGGTTGTGATCGATGGCGAACGGGATTTGATGTTTGCCTACGCCAGTGATGCTACGTCGCTGCAAGTCGTTGACTTAAACGACGCAACGCTACTTAACAGTGTCGTGAGTGACCTGGGCATGTTGGGGAGTCCGACTTCGATCGTCGTCGGCTCCGATCCAACGTCTCTTATTTTGCATGGGACGTCAGGTGTCAGCGAAATTCGGCTGGACAAGCCCACGGCTCGCGAAATCACGATCGCTGACGGCATCAATGTGACTGACGTCGTTTTTGGTGTCAGTATCGAAGGCAGTAACTCGCCGCCTCGTTATGAAATGCTTCCATCATTTCAGGTGAACGAGGATGCTGTGCTTACTGAATCTGCCCCCGGTGCATTGGAGGGGGCGGTCGATGACGAGAACGATCAGTTTGTGCTGATCAATTCAAGCGGAACCAGCAACGGGTTGATCTCCGTTGGGCTTGATGGTGCATTGATTTACACACCCAATCCAGACTTCGCTGGCGATGATGCCTTCGGTGTCATGCTGCATGACGGCCGCGATCTTTCAGATGAGGTTATGTTGGAGATTTTCGTGTCTCCATTGCCTGATGGCCCAACCGGAATTGACATTACGATTAATCCTGTCCCGGAAGATTTGGAAGTTGGCATGCCGATTGGAGACATCGAGGTCATTGATGTCGATGGTCCAGGGCATTTCGTTGAAATTGATGACACGCGGTTTGGTATCGATGACGGAGCGATTATTTTCACCGGAGGCCAAATTAACTTTGAGACTGAACCGTTGATTCCGATCAATGTTACCGTCACCGACAGCCAGACAGGGGACATCATCGAAGAGTCGATTACGGTGATGATCGAAGACGCCAATGATCCGATCACGGGTATCGTGCCGACGGAGGCGTTTGTATTTGAAAACGCTGTGGGTGATTTAATTGCCGGGCTACGAGTGCTGGACGAAGACGAAGAACAGTTTCACACGCTGGTCGTCGATGACGATCGGTTCATGATCGAAGGAATCGATCTTCGTTTGGCTCAAGGCGTATCGTTGGACTACGAAACTGATCCAGAAGTGATCGTCAATGTCACTGCGACCGAAATCGGTGGAACTAACTCGTTCACCGAAGCAATTACCGTTACGGTGCGTGACATCTTTGAGCAGCCCGCGGGTATCGGGCTTAGCAATGGAACGGTGCTGGAACTGTCCGAGGGTGCTGAAGTGGGGGCCATTAGTTTAAACGGATCTGCGCTAGACAACCGTTACAGTTTTTTCACCGACGACATTCGCTTTGAGGTAATCGATGGCGTTTTAAAACTTCGAGACAACCAAATTGTCAATCGTGATGAAGAGATTCAAATTGACGTCGAAGTAACAATGGTCGATACGCTTGGCGAATTCGAGACAATCGTCGAAGCATTCTCGATCGAGGTGCTGGAAAATCAAACACCTGCCCACAATGACGAAAACCCGTTTGATGTTAATCATGTCGGCGGTGTGGGTGCATTGGACGCTTTGGTGATCATTAACTATCTCAATGAGTTTGGTCCGGGGCCCGTTGGCACCGGTGATTTGACTCATAGCTACGACGTTAATGCCGATGGCATCGTGTCCGCGCTCGATGCGTTGCTGGTTCTAAATTACATCAATGCCACTAGCGGTGATGGCGGTGGCACGGTTGGTGGCGAAGAAGAAAGTGATGGCGGACTAAGCAATCCGCCCGAAGGTGAGCAGTCGCCACTTCCAAGTCCACAGTTAAACGGCCAGCCCTTGCGGAGCTTCCGCATTGTCCAAGAGACTCCGTCGGTGATTTCCGACACCCAGTTTGCGAACCTCTTCTTGGCCGCTGCCGAATCCGATCAACGGGTTCGATCGCAATCAAAGATCAACTCACCGTCGGAAGGTTTCAACAACGAGTTCGATTCGATCATCGACTCGGAAATTGGTGACTTGCACGAAACCATCGAATTGCTTTCAAAATCGAAAGAGTAATGGCGACCGGTGACTTGCCTCAGATCACGCAGCGTGTCTGGGGCTAAACGATTCGAAGTGTTGCACATCGGTCGGTCTTGCGTTGGCAGTTGGAATGCCAACAAACCTGCCTCATGCACCGAGTTCGACGTCGATCTTTGCTTCATCGGCGGCTTCGCGAAGCTTGTTCAAAGCCCTTGCTTCCAACTGCCGAATACGTTCCTTTGTAACGCCTAGTTCCGCGCCAACTTCTTTGAGTGTCAGCGGTTCCTTATCACGACCAAGACCAAACCGAGCGGTGATAATCTTCTGTTCGCGTTCGTCCAAACGCCCCAAGATTTTTGACAACTCACGCTGACGGGTCTTTTGGACCGTTTCTTCCGTGTAGGGATCCAATCGTTCGTCCTGCTTGGAAACAAACAGTTCTTCGGTCGTAGTGCGGAACCGATCACGATGCTTGAATTCCGTCGGAATCGATCGGGCAAAGTTCTTCATGATTGCCCACGAAGCGTAGGTGCTGAACTTGTTACCACGCGAATAGTCGAACTTTTCAGCTGCTCGAATTAAAGACATGTTTCCATCGCTAACGAGTGAAAAGAAATCATCGGAGCTGGCGACGTGGCGTTTGGCAATCGAGACGACTAAGCGCAAATTGCTTTGAACGATCTTGTTCTTCACCAACACCGCCTGCTCGTACAGGTCGTTGATTTCACTCATCAAGATTGATTTATTCGCACTTGGTCGCGACAAGTGTTGACGCAATACGCTTGCTTTGTGCTTCAAGTAGTTCATTTTTCGGAACAGGTGATATTCCTGTTCACGAGTCAAAAGCGGCACATCGTAAAGAGCAGCCAAGTAACTTGGCAAATCGGACGGGACGCGGACTTTGCGTGAAGCGACCGCTGATTCGGGTTGGGGGCCAAGGAATTCAGCTTCGCGGGCGGACGCGTCTGATGCCGTCAAATCGAAGTCATCGTTATAGATATGGTCCAGCGGTAATTCCATCACCTGTTCGATTCGCATATCCAGCAGAATTCGATTGATGCTGGTACGAGTTCGATTGAAGCGTTTTCCCAGCGTTGTCACGGTCGCGCCATGGGTATGCAACTTAAAGATCGAACGCTTGTCTTCCTCGGTCAACACATCACGGTGACTTGGGAAAATTGCGACCGCCCGATGGTCCGCATCGAAGTTCTTCAGCGTGTAGCGAACGGTTTCGGGGCTACGTCCCATCTGAGCTGACAGTTGCCGCGTCACATCGGCGAAGGTTGACCCGGCTTCGACCATTTGTCGAGCCCGTTCGATCATTTCGCCTTTCTCTTCTTCGGACAGCTGGCTGAACCGTTCACCGCGGCGAATTTTGTCTTGGTTCTTTGCAGCAAACCGTTCGACGCTGCTATGAAGAAAACCGACTCGTTTGCGTCCGCCAAAAATCAATCGGCGACTTAGCAAACCAGCGGTTCGCCATCGGGAAATGGTTTTGGTAGAAACCCGGAACATACGGCTTAGTTCTTCGACGGTGTGGACCGGTTCGCCCACTTCATCGACCGAAATGTCGGCCGAGTCGGAAAGATCATCGATTAGTAAGCGGAGGTCGTGCAGCACATCGACGCCAACTAGGTTCTGACGTACCGACTTTTCGTTGCGATAATTGGTAATACGGAAACAAAGATATTCGAGCGAGTAGGACCGATCAGAGTCGATTTCGGCATAGAGCTTCTCGGCAAAAGCAATTTGCTCGATCTTCTTCGCCTTGGGGGCAAATCGAGCCAACTGATCTCGTAGTTCCTTGAGGTGGCTATTTCGATATTCTTCGTGCATCGACCATTTCTCCCTGTGCTGAGGCGGCTGTCGTTTAAAAGTCCCTGCGACCCCGGCGGATCGCTCGACAACTCGTCTCGTGTTTTTCCCGGGTGCCGACCCATCCGTGGCCGGCTTCTTTGGGACACTTCAAACATCGCATCAGGTGATGACACGTTTGGTCAAAGTGCTAGCGACTCCTTGCCGCTGACTCAATTTTGCGCTACGCGTCAACTTGACGCGAGTCGTTCTTTTTCGACCTGTTGATTTTACTCTAAATTCGCGTGAAACATTCATTTTAGACTGTCGCAGACTCTCAATCCGAACAAGTCGATGGTGTCGGGTAAACCCCTGAAAGTTAATCGCGAAATAGATTTGACCAACTGACCAGCATGATACTTAGGAAATGCTGGGCCAAAACTCACTTTTTCTAATCGAATTTTGAGCTGAAGTCTTTGAAATGCAGTGATTTGCGACAGTTTGCGTCCGAAAAACACTTTTTTGGGTGGGTCAAGATTCAAGACGCCCTGGTGATCGATTGTAAAACTTTCACGTCTTTGAAGGTTATGACGTTGCTGATTGTGGTCTTGGTCGCAGGGACAAACGCAATTTCGGGCCTTGGCAACGATTTTGTTTGGATCGTTAGGGCACCGCTTGGCAATGCGTGCATCGCTAACGCAGCCTTGCCCGAGTTTAGAAAATTCGTATTGGAAATCGTTCGGACGCGTGGAAATCGGCGACTGAGTGATTCACGCTTCCTATTTTTCCGACACGTTCTAAACCACAGGACCCTTTTTGGACGATGAAAGATTGTGATCCCTGTAATGGGAATCACCGTCACCGATTTCCATCATCCGTTTTCTCGACTCGGACAACCGATGTTTTCTCGAAAAACCTTCGTGAACGATTCACCCATTAGCCTGCCCAAATCAACCAACCGGCGTCAATTCTTGATGGCAGCATCGACAGCCGCGATGCTGGGTGGACTGTCTGTCAGCGATGCGACGATCGGTAGTGCTGTCGCCGCGCGCCCGACTCGCGGTGTGCGTCTGGTTCCAAACGCTGAAAACGATTTGTTTCGTGTTCGCATTGGTGTCGATGTCCAAGGCAATGTGGATCTTGCTGCGAACCCACTGGTGTCCCGCAAGTCCGCTTCCAAATTGCCAATCGCGAGTAAAGCTAAGTTCGATTACGAAGAACGCTACCGTCGTCCAGGGAATCGAAAGCGTTTGGTCTCTGATTCCGCGATCAGCGATCCGGTCACTTTCGTTGAACGTTATTACCACGATGCTTCGGCCGATTCGCAATTGAGCAGGCTGAAGCAAACACGCCGGCTCCGTGACTTAGTAAAAACAGTAACGGTACGTCGCGAGACTTTGCCCGAAGTCATGTACGCCACCGAGGACTATTTCAGCAGGGACGAACTGGATCTGCTGCGTCTGCCCGTTTCCAGCATTGGGGTCGATCACCTGTTACCGACCAGCGAAGTGTCGCAGGGAACTAAGTATCGCCCCACGCCCGAATCGCTCGCATCAGCTTTTAATATGACTTCGGTGGATGCATCGGAGATCGAAGCCGAGGTGGTGTCACTTACCCGTGACGAGGCCAAAATTCATTTTCGCGGTAACGCCGATGGCTCGGTTGATGGGGTGCCGACGGTTATACGTACGGTTGGTAAGTTGACTTTCGATCGAAAGATCGGCGTTTGTACATGGCTTGCGATGGCGGTTCATGAAACCCGAGATATTGGCATCGCCGAACCCGGTTTTGATGTGGCAGCCACCATCAAGATGCTTCGCAAGCCCATGGCATCACCGATGGGTCTAGAGAAAAAAATGGCATCTGTCGACGTCACGGGGCCGATTCCTTCTGATCGTTTGTACGTTGATTTGCACAGCAATCAAATCGGTTTCGATACTTTGATGAACCGCGATTGGCGGATGATGTCAGACGTTCCTGGTGCTGCCATGATGCGGATGGTTCGGCACGACCGAAGCATCGCTCAGTGCGACTTTCGTAGCCTGCCATCATTGGAAGCAGGCAAGCAATGGACCTTGGAAGCGTTCACTCAGGACGTCAAGCAAACCCTTGGCAATCAAATGACGGATTTGATTGATTCAGACGAGAGGGTTTCGCCGATCGGGCTTCGAGTTTTGCGAGTGACCGCAGCAGGATCGGTCCAGGGCGTACCGATTCAGTGGGTTCTGATGCACTTTTCGGACGATACGGGGCGGCGAATGCAGGCGACCTTTACCCTGGAAGCAGACAATCTGGACGCCTTTGCCGGATCCGACCTGCAATTAGCCAGCTCTTTGCGACTGACGGGCGGCAAAACCGAGGCAGATGAAGAAGATCGCGAGGCAGCAGGTGGTGGAATGGCACAATCAGCCAAAAACAACCCTACTTCTACCCGGATCGCTGACGCAATCTCTAAACGGGCTAAGAAAACCGAAGTACAATCGGCAAGTGATTTGAAATAACGATTTCTTTACCATTTGCGACATTTTCACGCAGAAAGCTCTTCATGTTCTCGCGACTTCGACCAACGATTCAAACCAGCACGGAGTCCTTTGTCACGCCTGGGCCAATGTCCGGCCTGATGTTGGTGACAGCTTTCATCTGCGTGTTGATGGCGGGAGCTGTACAAGCTGAAACAAAGAAAGATCCTTCGTCGACCGAAGAGACTCGCTTTGCGCCTGGTGTCGTGCAAGTGATTCCACCTGCACCTGAACCAGAGGAAACGTTTTCGGGGCCACAAACCTTGCAGTCGCTTTTGGACGCCCATCCCGAAATTCAGTTCGGAGGCGACACCCATCCCGATGGCTCGCCTCATTTTGATCCGCGTTCCAGGACGCTGGTCGAAATGGCAAAGCAAGTCATTCTAAGACGCGAAATTTATGCATTCGAATTTGCGTTCAAACCGCTGCGTCATGTGTACATTGACGTCCCACGTGCCGATGGACGATTGAAACGCAAACTAATTTGGTACATGGTTTACCGAGTGCGCTATCGCGGCGGTGATCTGCGGCCATCAGCCGACATCATCGCTGGTGTGCCCATCTACAAACGCGTGGAAGAAGTTCATTACAACAATCGTCGATTCTTTCCGATGTTGGTGCTTCGCAACCACAGCACAGGAAAAACTTATGTTGACCGCGTGCTGCCAAGTGCTGCTGACAAAATTAAAGTACGCGAACAAATTACCGCGCCGCTTTACAATTCAGTTGAAATGTCGCGAGTCAAAATTCCTTACTCCGGCGACGCTGCGGGCGGGGGAGTTTGGGGTGTTGCGACTTGGGAAGATGTTGATCCAGACATCGACTTCTTGTCGGTCGAAGTCAGCGGCCTAACCAATGCATTTCAACAAGACGGCGAAGGAATGGAGGCTCCTTATCGTAGGAAAGTTCTTCAGCTGAACTTCTATCGACCGGGCGATAAAGTTGCCCAAACCGATGATCGAATTCGGTTCGGCGTGCCCGCATACGAGAACCAAACCGAGCAGGATTACATCCTAAAGCAGTACGGCCTAAACGAACGCCTCGATTACCGATGGCTATTTCGTTAAGCATTGTTTTGCTAATCGCCCACGCCGATGTCTTCGCTTAAAGCGTCAAGGATGAGTTCCAATTCGGCTTCTTCGTGGCGTTCAAACTGATTGCGAAACTTCTTTAGCTTTTTCAAGAACTTAGCGATTGATTCAATCTCATCCGACGAAAGTTCCGCCACCTGTTCGGCCAGGCTGCGTGCAAGCTCAAAGAGCTCGGTGTGTTCGCTGCGCAACAGTCCGGCGGTAACGCTCAACTGAGGCTCTGTTTCGACAGCCTGATCAAAGTAACCGTAAGCTTCTTCGAGCGAAAAGTGAAAAGCTAATTGATCGCGAAGGTCAGAAAGCACTTGAACAATCTCGTCCCAATGATTGACCGCGATTTCGGGATGGCCGGTCATCGGTGTCAACCGATCTAGCAAGTGTTTCAGTTCTCGGTTGTCATCCTTGATGTCTTTCAAGAACGCCGCGTTGACGGATAAACCGCGAGTCGTTGCCTGGTGACGCGAATCGGTACTCTGACCTGATTGAATGATCGACATGCAAATCTCCATCTGAGCAAAGGTTGGGTTTTCATTATAACCTTTCGCGACATGCCAGAATGGGTCTTGGGAATTGTTTTACGATTCGGGATTTTAAACTTGACTGAGCGTCATTGGCATGGTTTCAGAGATAGATTGCAGTTCACCTGAACGGACCAGCAGCAAACGATCGACCCCCATCGCTACGCCCGAACATGGCGGAAGGCCCGTTCGCATCGCATCAATCAAATCGGTTGGTAAGGGAAGCGCAGGCCGCCCCAGTGCCGCGCGATCCGAGGCGATCGACGCACATCGTTCCACCAAAACGTCAGCGTCACGAAGTTCGTCATAACCGTTTGCCAATTCAACCCCGCGATAGAACAACTCAAACCGCAGGGCGCATTTCGGATCATCAATGGAAGCTCTTGCTAGTGCTGCCTGTGAAATCGGATAGTCGCGAATGATCACGGGCGCATTGTGTCCCAACGAAGGCTGTAGTTTTTGTGACATCAAGACATCGAGCAGTCCGTCACGATCCGACGCCATTGATTTCGCTAGCGACCGGTCGATGGAATCAACCAGCTGGCAGAGCTTTTCCAGAGGTGATTCGATTGGGTCGATCGAAAGGTGTTGCTGAAATAATTCGCGATAAGTTTTCACTTCACAACATTGGACGGCAAGGATCCGTTTCGCCAAGCCCGAAAGCAAGTTGATTCCAGCCGTCGCATCGGAACCAACGTCGTACCATTCCAGCATCGTGAATTCGACATTGTGATGATCTCCGATTTCGCCACTTCGAAAAACGGGTACGATTGCGTAAATCGATCCAGCACCAGCCGAAAGCATCCGCTTCATTGCTAGTTCTGGAGACGTTTGCAAAAAGAAATCCGCATCACGATTGATCTTGGCAGTCGTGTCTTTAGCGGCTGATCGCCCGGTCACTGCCGAGCCCTTGATGATGATCGGTTCGATATGGGTGTCAGCAATGCATTGCCGCATCAAACAGGGCGGTTGGACCTCGTGGAATCCTCGATCATCGAAGAAGCTACGAAGCTCACGTAACAGACTGGCGCGATCTCTGATGTGCTGGATATTCGGTTTTTGGCTCACAACTTGTTTGATTCCTCGCGTGTTCAATGAGATCGATCAGCGTTATCCTTGGCGCATGAAAGACTCATCCGCCAACCGATATGCTCGCCAGATTCGCTTCGATCCGATAGGTGCCGATGGCCAGGAATTAATTTCTTCGGCAAACGTTTCGCTGCTTGGCTGCGGAGCCCTGGGGACGGTTGCCGCAGAGATTCTAGCGCGTGCGGGTGTGGGGAACTTGCGGATCATTGATCGGGATGTGGTTGAATGGAGCAACCTGCAGCGACAAGCCTTATTTGATGAAAACGATGCAAAACTGGGACGGTCGAAATCCGCTGCCGCGGCTAGCCGAATTGCGGAAATCAATTCTGGAATCAAGGTCGAACCGGTCGTAGCCGATGTGACTGCATTGAATATCGAATCGCTTTTGATGAATAGCGACTTGGTGATCGACGCGACTGATAATTTCTCGATTCGCTTCTTGCTCAATGACTGGTCTTTAAAAAACAAAACAGCCTGGGTACATGGCGGCTGCGTGGGAGCATCGGGGCAGATTCGTTTGTTCGACGGTCAAGGAAAGCCTTGTTTTCGATGTCTGGTTCCAAATCCGCCTCCGGCGGGCAGTGTTGCGACTTGCGACACCGCTGGCGTTGTCGGTTCAGCAACGCATCTGATCGCTAGCCTGCAAGCGACCGAGGCGATTAAGTGGATCAGCGGTAGTCGCGATCAGGTTCGCTCGAAGGTATTGTCAATCGATTTGTGGGACAATCGAATTCGCGAGATTGATATTTCCAAATCGTTGTCGGAGAACTGTCCAGCTTGCCAAAAGGGACGCTACGAATTTTTATACGGTGATTCGTCCAGCATCGACGATGGGACAACGGTGCTGTGCGGTCGAGACGCCGTTCAGATCGCCACAACATCCAACGGGATTAATGATTTGATCGACCTCGAATCCATTGCCGACCGTTGGGTAAAAATTAGCTCTGTTCAACGCACGCCGTTTTTTGTGCGTATGCCTTTAGATGATTCCGAAGCCAGGCGAATCACTTTGTTTCGCGATGGTCGTGTGATTGTCGATGGTACCGAAGATCCTGCGATCGCAAGAACGATTCGGGATCGATATCTGGGTTAACGCGTCAGATTCAAAAAACCTCTTTGCAACAACTCGCAAACCGGTCCGCGTTTAGCTCGGTTACCCGTTGTTCCATCGACTTGGTTGGCAAACCAGATTCCACTGTCCGTTCCCATCAACAAGACTTCGTCAGCAGCTCGCAAACGATCTGGACCAATTCGGTCTCGCGTCCAATTGATCGAAGCATCAGCGGCGACTTCCATAGTGACGCTTTGGGTGACACCAGCAAGGATTTGCGACGGTTCAGGCGAGATGACGCGACCTGATTCGACGATCGCAATGTTCGCCACACTTGTTTCGGTGATCGAGCCATCGTCGTCAACAAGTAACCCGATGGCTGACGGGTCTTGATCGCGCGCAAAATGATCGGCCAAATGATAGTGGATTCTTGATCGAACCTTGGCGGTTCGCGGCCAGCACTGGCTAGATGGTTGCTGTACATCGGTCACAACAACAGCCTGACCTTGTTGTTGCCTACCGTGAACCATCACTTGGTCGATTGGATTGAGGTGTAAGCACAGCGTCGGATTTGCTGCGCCGATTGCACCTGGCGTCGCGAATAAGGTGATCCCCACATCGCCTTGGCTTTGAATCAGTGCAAGGTTTCTCTTGATTAAGCCTTCAATTAGGTTTTGGATAACATCGGATGCAACTGACTCAATACGAAGGTCGGATAGAGTTTGATTCCAACGGTTCAAGTGCCGATCAACGCAGAAGACTTGGCCCTGGTAAGTTCGCAACCTTTCGACAGCCGTAACGCCTTGGCGAAACCCCAGGTCGTCGATCGATAAACGTATTTCGTCACGACGTATCCAACCTGGACCAAGGTCACCGGTCTGGAAGTAACAGAGGTGACTGGCGAAGCTCGCTCGATAAGAATCGGGGCTAGTTGAGGAAGAGGTCATCAATTAACGCGGACATTTTCTCACCGGCTCGGCAAGATTTTGAGTAATAATCCATTTCGCTGTGGTGCCTACCGACGGTCGGAGCGCAGTCTCTAGAAAGCACTGGTAACGGTGTGCCATCGATGCGAGCTGCGAATGATTTCGGTCCACTGAAACCGAGGGCCATTTCGCCGCGTACCCGATTGATCAACCAATAGCGTTTTAATACGACGTCTCTGTGATTGTACAATAAAACCAAACGATTCAAGTTTTTGGTCGCTTCGCTGTGGTAACCACAATCGTGCATCCAGTCGTCTTCAATTGCCGGCGCAACTAAACCTGTATTGATTTGCATGCCGGTAACGCCCTGACCGTCAAGTAAACGGCCCGCCAATGTTCCGCCTGCTGCTGCATGGAGTGCTCCCGTGATGACACGTCCGCCAAAGCTGTATCCAATCATGGCAGTGGGGACTCCGATCTCCGCATGATGCCTCAACACCCAAGCCATGTAGAGTCCTTGGGTGTCGGCTCGGCTTGCTTTGATCCGTGCGTCTTTTGCTAAAATGCTTTCTTGCTGAGAAGGCCAGCTCCAAATCACCCAGTCGATCGGTGCATTGGTTCGAAGGGCTCGCGTTCGACGGTACACGGTTAGGCCTCGACGAATTGCTTCAGCTGATTTTAAACGATTGCCGTGAGCATACAGAACTACCGCAGGCGACTGAGAAAGAGACGTCAGATAATCTTCCATGGAAGAAGGTGACATTCGCCCGCATAAATCAAGTCGGGAAACCGAGATCATCGGCGATTGCAAGTCCGCGCACGCGGCATTCGATGTGATCCCGCGAGTATTCATCAGCCATAGCCGGTCCTCAGCGATGCTGTCCGAAGATACCTCGTCCGTTGTTGCCAACTGATGGAAATCCGCCTTTGCCGTTGGCATGCATGCCCACAAGCAAACGATGGTGGACATCAACCGCAGGCTCATCAACGATCGTCCAATTGGCATCAATCGTGCAATTTCTTGATTGAGAGGCAGCATCAATTGATTCATGTCTGATCCTGGCAAAAAAATAACGGTGTGGCATTCTGTCATCAAATTGTTGCTCAAAAATAGCGATGTTGCGTTTGCACAACACAAATAGCGTCGTACTTTTGTGCAGACCATCATCAAGATGGCGGAATACGCTCGCTATGCATTTCAAGGAAACAATTATGAATACTCGCTTTTGCACGGTTGTGACGGTGGTAGTATTGCTCTGCCTAATCACCGGCTGTTCAGGGATGAAAAACTTCATCTTTGGACGAGGCGCCCGCTGTGGTTTGTGTACCAAAATCGGATCGTGCTTACCCGCACCATCTTTCGGCAACGTGATGCAAGCACCTGCCGCGGCACCGGCTTGCCAAGCACCCTCATACGCCCCAGCACCCTCATACGCACCGGCTCCGGCATACTCCGCTGCGCCCAGTTGTGGTTGCAATGATTACGCGGGAATCTCAACCGGTCAGGAATCCTACGCCAGCGGAATGTGTGGCACCTGCGGTGATTCTTACATGGGTGGCGGCTCCTACGCCCCGCAAATCGTTGACGGAGCGAACTATGGAATGAATCCATACGGGGTGGGCAACGTTGATCCTTATCTGAACGGAACCTCCGGCAACACGTTGGTCCCGGGTCAGCAAATTAACGGCGAAACGGTCGTTGGCGTTGGTCCGGTCCAATCAGCACCGAATTACCCATCGGGAACTTCTTATCCCGCCGCGCCGTCTTATAACGGAACGCCGACATATAATGGCAACACGGGACAGTCAGACAATTTTCAGTCCAGGAAATTCGACACCGATGGCAACAAAATCCTTTGGGAAGAACCGTTGGCACCGGGAACGAAGGCGTTGTAGGTGCAGGAGTCGTTCCAGCAAAGCAGAAGTCGTTCCAGCAAAACTGGGCGACAGTAACCGACCCGAATCGATTGTTTATTGAAATAGCGAGCGACGGTCGGAGTTGCGTTTGTCTTGTCACTTGGGCGAACCTAGCTCCGACCGTTTCTTTGATTCTTGCAAAGTAAGAAATATGACATTACAGCAGCCATCTGATGATCTTTCGTTGAAGCGTTTCAATCGCCGCCAGATGATCGCAACCTCGGTTGCTGCGACTTCTGCGGCTGCGACGGCGATTTCAGTGGGCAAGGCTCATTCTCAAAATGCTCCTACTGGGACGCAAATTGACGACGAAAAAGAACTCTCGGCCGCGGAAGAAGCTCGCCAACTTAATGCCGATAGTTCGCTGCGTTACGAATCACCGCGAACTGATCGATGGAAATTCGGATTGGTTGTTGAAACACCCACCACGTTAACCAATGCGCTGGCCACGTTTGTGGTTCCAATGGATTGGCCCGAGCAAAAAATCACGCCGGTTCAGCAAAATATCGACCCGTTAATTTCGGGTTGGGAAATTCGTTCGTTGCAAGAGGGCGCCAAACAGGTTGCGTTGCAGATGAGCCGCGTCAACGCAGGGTCCAGCGTTGAGGTTTCTTTTGAACTCGATGTCGAACGAACTCGCATTTTGCCAGTACGATCCGTCGAAGGGCTGGTGATTCCAAAGCGGATTTCACGGAATCTACGCGTCTACATGGGCAACAGTCCCGACATCGATACCAGTAACAGTCGCATTAAGAAAGCGGCACGCGACTTGGATGCCGAGAACCAATCCGCTGAAAATGATTGGAAGCGTGTCGAGCGAATCTACGATTTCGTTCGCGAACAGGTTCAATACGTTGAAGGGCCCATTCGCCGCGCTTCCGATGCGTTGCGACGGGGTGAAGGCGATTGCGAAGACATGACAAGTCTGTTTGTTGCTCTATGCCGCAACCTTCGTATCCCCGCACGCATGGTTTGGATTCCTGACCATTGTTACCCCGAATTCTATCTGGAGGACGCCGAAGGCGTGGGGACTTGGTATCCATGCCAAGCCGCCGGTTCACGTCAATTTGGGCGGATGGATGAGTATCGACCGATTCTGCAAAAAGGTGATCGATTCAAAGTCGCCGAACGAAAACTGCCAGTCAGATACGTTAGCGAGTTCTTTCGATGTGACCGAAAGAGCAACAAAAAGCCATCGTTGACTTGGATCAGGCAGATGATAGGTGCGTGATCGGAAGTCGCCCACGATTCGGCCGCGTCTATGCTTTCGACGCTGCCTTTGAATCTCTGTGGGCCAGTAGTTTCTTTTGGTATTTCGATTGAACTACGTCGACGACGATTAACACCGCCAGCACAAAATAGAACGTGCTCTTCGCCATTGGCATCACGTGATGACCAAAGAACTGCAAGTCAGCCAAGTGGCCGCCCTCGCTTACCAGCATCACGCCGACGATAAACAGAATGAATAAGCCTAGCACTTCATACATGCGGTTTTTCTTCAGGAAGTCAGCGACCTGATCGGCCAGCAAGATCATCATCAAGCCGCTGATGATAATCGCGGTTGCCATGATGTATAAGTTCTTGGTCAGTGCCATTGCGCTGAGGATCGAATCAAACGAAAACACCAAGTTCATCGCGACAATTAAGGCAATCGCTTTGCCAACCGAACTGGTCGCCGAACCCTCCCCTTCGTGAGCGATATCATCGACCGCCAACAAGTGGTAGATCTCTTTAATGGCTGTCCACAGAATAAACGCTCCACCAAACAGGACGATTAAGCTGTGCCCGGAAACCGATGCCTTACAAAAATAAGTATCGCATTCAAAGATCGATGATTGCAGGCGGTCAACCATCTTTACGACAACAAATAAAAGCACGATTCGGAAGATGATCGCCAAACCGATTCCAAGTCGCCTGACTTTCGATTGCGATTTCTCCTCAACCCGTTTGCTCTCAATCGAAATGTAAAGCAAGTTGTCAAACCCCAAGACAATTTGCAACAGCACCAACATTCCCAGCGTGAATAACCCGGCGACCGAGAAAAAACTTTCTACTGTCGGCGTCAAAGTCGCATGATCGACCGCTTCGGCAGCCAGTCCGCCCACATCCGCCAAGGGGATCGATGCAAGATTTAATCCGACTAGCTGAAGAAATTCCGTCATGTCCTATGTTCCGTTGCGTGGGTTTGGCAGCTTGTTATGCGTGAGCGACGCCAAGCATAGCATCCGGCAGTCCGCGAAGGCCACCGCTTGGATTCTCGCAAACCCAACCAAACCGGCACAATTGCGACACTTGATTGAACCGTATCGCCCAAAATCACCGCCGACCGATTGTCCCTGGACCGGGACAGCCGGTACGATTTTGGCATGACACCAATGATGAAACAATATCACGAGGCGAAAGCAGCTTGCGGCGACGCATTGCTGTTTTTTCGCATGGGCGATTTCTATGAGCTGTTTTTGGAGGACGCAAAAACGGCGGCTGGCATCCTGGGCTTGACGCTGACCAGTCGTGACAAGGACAGCGCTAACCCGACTGCAATGGCGGGCTTTCCCCATCATCAACTTGACGGCTATCTGCAAAAACTGATTCGCGCTGGTTTTCGCGCGGCAGTTTGCGAACAGGTGGAAGACCCGAAGACTGCCAAAGGGCTGGTCAAGCGCGAGGTGACTCGAATTGTCAGTGCGGGCACGCTGACCGACGAAGGCTTACTGGATCCACGCGAAGCAAATTATGTCGCGGCTGTTTGCTTGATGCATGCCAAGGGAGCAAAGAAAAATGGTCCAAAGACAGTTGCCGGAATTGCTTGGGCTGAACTTTCGAGTGGACGATTCGAGGCGGGCACCTTTGATGCGGCACGCGTGGATGATGAATTGGCTAGGATTGGTCCGGCCGAGGTCATCTACCGAGAGGATGACGCACATTTTCATCCTGACACAACAGCGCCGTGGTCTTGGACGTCTCGCCCCGCCTGGTCGTTCGCTGAAGATTCCGCCACGGAAACGCTGTGCAAACAATTTTCAGTTTCCAGCTTGGACGGCTACGGCTTCGAGGATGATGATTGTGCTGCCATCCGCTCCGCCGGTGGCGTCCTTACCTACCTGCAAGAAACCCAACGCAACGACCTAAGCCACTTTCGCGGCATCGTTTCGCATCGCAAGAGCAATTTTTTGCAGATCGATGCTGCGACTCGGCGCAGTCTTGAAATTACTCGCACGATCCGCAGCGGATCGCGCGATGGTTCTTTGCTTGGCGTGATTGATCGCACTTGCACGTCGATGGGATCGCGGTTGTTAGGCGATTGGATTGCTGCGCCGCTGATCGATGGGCCAGCGATCGAAGCAAGATTAGATGCGGTTGCCGAACTGGTGTCTGACGCAAAGTTGCGTGCCGACATTCGCGAAACGCTAAAACAAACGTTTGACTTGACGCGGTTGATGGCTCGAATTGCGACTCAGCGAACCGGTCCACGGGATTTGTTGCAAGTTGCCGGCACGCTAGCGAACCTGCCAAAGTTGAAAGCGCGGTTGACCGATCGTAAGAGCGAACGGCTAACATTCATCGAATCGCATTTGCATTTGTGCCCCGAACTTCGTTCAAAGTTGGAATCGGCGCTCGCTGACGATTGCCCGATTTCCGCCGCCGAAGGAAATTTCATTCGTGCAGGCTACGACGATGAATTGGACACACTTAGAGAACTGGCCAAGGGTGGAAAACAATGGATTGCTGAGTACCAAAAACGTCAGATGGACGAGACCGGCATTTCCAACATCAAGGTCGGCTACAACCGGGTGTTCGGGTATTTTCTTGAAGTATCGAATGCCCAAAAAGATCGTGTTCCGGATTTCTTTATTCGCAAACAGACACTCAAAAACTGCGAACGATACATCACACCTGAGCTAAAAGAGTACGAAGAGAAAGTGCTTGCGGCGGATGACAAAGCGTCAGCACGCGAGCAACATTTATTCCTTGAACTTCGTTCGTTCACGCACAGTCACCTTTCAACGCTTCAAGAAGTCGCCGCTGCAATGGCTCAATTGGATGTCTTGGCATCCCAGGCCGAAATTGCATCGACGCGAAATTGGACGCGTCCAACGCTGACGGATGATTCGACTTTGCGAATTGAAGCGGGGCGTCACCCGGTGCTGGACGTCACGTTGCCGCAAGGAGAGTTTGTCCCCAACGACTGCGTGCAGTCCCCCGAAGCTGGGATGATTCAATTGATCACTGGCCCCAACATGGCGGGTAAAAGTACTTATATCCGCCAAGTTGCCTTGATCACTTTGATGGCTCAAGCCGGATCTTTCGTCCCCGCTAAGAATGCCGAGATCGGTTTGGCGGACCGGATCTTCGCACGCGTGGGTGCCAGCGACGAACTCAGTCGCGGCCAAAGTACGTTCATGGTCGAAATGGTTGAAACTGCTCGGATTCTTAATACGGCGACTTCCCGGTCGCTCGTCATTCTGGATGAAATTGGGCGAGGCACCAGCACGTATGACGGGTTGTCGCTGGCCTGGGCGATCACCGAGCACCTGCATGAGCAAATTGGTTGCCGTACGCTTTTCGCAACCCACTATCATGAACTAACCCAGTTGGAAGAATCGCTGCCGCGTGTTGCCAACCTGAACGTTGCCGTCAAAGAGTGGAACGATGAGGTGATCTTCTTGCATAGGATTGTTCGTGGTGGTGCCGACAAAAGCTATGGCATCCATGTCGCACGGTTGGCTGGGATTCCAACCGCCGTCAACGAACGTGCAAAAGATGTCCTGGCACAGCTGGAAGCCGATCACCGCGATGCGTTGGATAGGCCAACGATTCAGTCGCCTGTAGCATCAGGTGCGGGGGGAACTTCCGCGAATGGGCAGTACCAAATGACGCTGTTTGGATTTGCTGATCATCCATTGATCGGTCAAGTCGACCAATTGGACCTGGATTCCATGACTCCGATCGAAGCGCTTCAATTCTTGCAGGAAGCAAAGCAGCGATTGAGCTCACCATCGTTATAGGTCGGATTGTCCTTGCGATTTGACTTTCAGTCGTCGTTGTGACCTGAACAATCGTTTCGATAAGCTGTAATTTGAGCGTGCTCAAAAATCACATGGTGATTCTCTTTGCCAGCTGATCTGAATCGAACCATGTTCATTACCATGGGCACAAATACTAAACATCGCAGATTTATCCGAAATGCCTCGCTGGTGATCAGCGGGCTGATTGGTTCGTGGGGACCGATAGCTTGGGCGGAACAACCGTCACAGATTTTTTCTGTTTCAGTGCCGGTCGAATCGAGCGTGCAACCGCCGCCGGACGTTGCAATCATCCATGATCTTTTGGATCACGAACAACAGTTTCCACCACAAATCTGGACGGTAGGCAGCAACTCGATCACAGGCATCGTCTTGGATTTTGAGATTGCTTCGGGTTTCGTTCACAGCACTGACACGACCTCCAAGAGCAACGCAATTTTGTCGGTCGGGGTGGCTTCGTCAAAGGGGCCCGCAAACTGGTTCGCATCGAAGGCAGCGGACCGCACCGACATCGCCAGTGGCAACGAATCGGCCTCGGTGCGAGTGGAGTCGGACAACGTTGGATCAGCGAAGGTTAATTTGAATGTTGGTTTCGATGATTCGGACCAGTTTGAAGCCTTGCCCGGTGTCTATCGAACAACCGTTGTGGCAACTTTGACCTTGCCGTAAATAAAAATCGCTCCATTTTGACTGAATCACTAACCACTAACGACGGTGCAAGTTGATGTTGCAGTGGCAATCCGTTTGCCTCGTTGGTTCTTGATTTCGCATTCGACAAATCCAATTCGTAGCCCTCGTTCAACAACATTTGCGACCGCCGTCAAACGACCTTCTTTTACAGGTCGAATGAAGTTGACTTTCATTTCAATGGTGGAAAAGTCTTGATCGTCAAGCAGCGTTCGGCCAAATGCGATGCCCATCGCAGCGTCAGCAAGGGCCGCAACTAATCCGCCGTGAACCCGCTGCATCGGATTGTGATGGCGACTGTCGCAATTGATTAAGACGGTCGCCGTTCCCACGCCCTCAGTGTCGGTGTCGGTGTCGCCCTCGGTGTCGGTGTCACTGGGCAGGACATCAAATCCGACCAAGCGAGAAATCGGTGCGTCGGAAAATCGGTTCGATGGTCGTGGCAACGGAATGCTCGGCAGAAAACGGAATCGGGTGAATGTCGTCTAACGGACATACTGTATTCCGAAGTGAATCCCCTGCACATAAAACGTGTCGAACCGGAAGTCGGCCGCCGGGTTTTGTGCTCCCAGTGCCGGGCTTGATAGGTTCGAGGCTAAGTTAGGGTCCAGAGCCCCGGACACTTGCAGCGCGTCGGTCATCGCGATGATGTGATAGCCAATGGTCAGTTCGTAATTGGGGAATCTGTGGTACCCCAATGAAAAATCTAGTTCTGGGATCCAACCAAAGGTGCTGTCATTCGTTGTGCCTGAATTTGTATCGCGAACGAGTAACCCTTGGTTGTCGATCGCATTACTTCCGTCAATGCTTGTGAAGGTTTGGCCCGATAGCTCGCCACTCCGGCGAAGTGATCCAAAACCTACCTTTGCCAAACCATGAAACGACCAGCATGATTCGCGGTAGCTACCAGCGATTCCAATCTGACCGCCATGGAATTCATTATCGATGTCAAACCTATCAGTGGTGGAAAGAATCGATCCCTCCGGCGCGAAGTCATCATCCAGAGACACCGACGAACTGGCAATTGTCATGTCCTCGTTAAGCCGCATGTATTGATAGCCATAAAGCACATCCAAGTTTCCACCGAACTTACCAAACATGTGTTGTCGGACCGACAAATCTCCCCCGAACACATTGCTGGTTCCATTGACTTGGACATTGCCTGTAGCGCGTCCTGGCGAAGAAATGACGCGGACATCATCAAAGGGGATTTCACCATCGCTGACATTGAGAAACGGTAGTCCGAGAATCGCGTTGTCGTCTTGGTCACGAAAGAAATCGTAGCTCTCTTCGGTGGCGGTCCAACCACGAAGCACCAAACTGCGGCAATGCTGGGGATCGATCCAAGTTCCGATTGTCACTCGTCCGCCGGCGGTGACATCCGTCAAGAGTGTTTCTCCGCCGAAAAGTGTTTGGTTGTCAGCGCCCGCTTCGTCCGGGCCGGTCGTCACCAAGCTCGGTAAGCGATCCCCGCTGCGATGCATCAATAGCAGTTCTAAACTTCCAAACCACTGATCACGGCAGCGACTGAACGATGCATTGAAGATCGAACCGCATCCGTTTTGACCGCACGATTGCCCGTCGCATCCCATGCTATCGCA
>CAYVAN010000040.1:6339-26621 GCA_964449225.1 uncultured Rhodopirellula sp. | reverse complement strand
GGCAACTCAGTTCTTGAAGATGGGCAACTTACAATTTAGCGGAATGGCGCGAGCCATCCGGTAAATCAGGCACCGGGCGGCTCGCGCCCGCTCCGCTAAAGGGCATCCCAGTTCGAAAAAGTGATTAGCCCTGAGCCTCGTTTGTCCTCCATCGTCGATCCTGACCCATCAGACTACAATCTCGACCAAACTTCTCTGCCACGAATCGCATCGACCGACGATCGCCCTATGAACCGACGCCTATTAGTTACCAGCGCCCTACCTTACGCCAACGGCCCCATTCACATCGGTCACTTGGTGGAATACTTGCAAACCGATATCTGGGTGCGATTCCAAAAACTGGTTGGCAACCGCTGCCTCTACATGTGTGCGGACGACACGCATGGAACCGCGATTATGATCCGCGCCCGAAAAGAAGGACGTAGCGAGGAGGAGTTGATTGCCGACATGAGCCAAGCTCACCAGCGTGATTTTGCTGGATTTGGAATCGAGTTTGATCACTACGGCAGCACCCATAGCGACGAAAATCGTAACCTTTGCGGTCAGTTCTGGAAGTCTCTGCGCGACGCGGATTTGGTGACCGAGCGATCAATCCAGCAGTTGTATGACCCGGAAGCGGCAACGTTTTTGGCAGATCGTTTTGTTCGCGGAACTTGTCCCCACTGTGGATTAACTGATCAAGCGGGCGACAATTGTAATAACGGTCATACCTACAGCCCGTCTGACTTAATCGATCCCAAGAGTACCCTTAGCGGTTCTACTCCGGTGCTTCGCGAAGCAACTCATTTGTTTGTTCAACTTGAAAAGTTGCACGGATTTTTGGATGAATGGGTCAACCAGTCTGGTGCGTTGCAGCCTGAGATGGCTAACTATTTGAAGGGGCACTTTCTTTCAGACGCTCTTCGCGATTGGGACATCAGCCGCCCGGCTCCGTACTTCGGTTTTGAGATTCCCGATGCACCGGGCAACTATTGGTACGTCTGGTTTGATGCGCCGATCGGTTACATCGCCACCACTCAGCAGTGGTGCGACGCGAACAATGAAAAGCTTGCCGATTGGTGGAACAGCAAAGACACAGAGATCCATCACTTCATCGGCAAGGACATCACGTACTTTCATACGCTGTTTTGGCCGGGCATGTTAAAGACAGCCGGATTTTCGCTACCAACGAAGGTCCATATCCACGGTTTTCTAAACGTCAATGGCGAGAAGATGTCCAAGAGCACGGGCACCTTCATCGCAGCGGAAACCTACTTAAAGCACTCCAATCCGACCTACCTTCGGTACTTCTACGCTTCCAAGTTAACTCCGCGAGTGGAAGACCTAGATTTATCACTGGATGAGTTTGTCGATAAGGTCAACAGCGACTTGGTCGGCAAAGTCGTCAACCTGGCCAGCCGCGTTGGCAAGTTCGCCAATTCAACCGGGCTTTCGGATACCTATCCCGACGATGGCGGCCTTTTTGAAAACGCAGCAGCGGCCGGTGCAAAGATCGCCGAAGCTTACGAGACATGTGACTACGCCCGAGCGATGCGATTGATCATGGAATTGGCCGACGCCGCAAATCCGTTTGTCGAACACGCCAAGCCGTGGGAAATGAAGAAAGATGCGGCACGCCAAGAAGAATTGCGAGACGTCTGCACCGTCGCACTAAACCTGTTCCGGCAACTGGCAATCTATCTGGCACCAGTGCTTCCCGACTTGGCTGACCAGTGCGGTGAATTGCTAGGTGAAAAAATAAGCAGCTGGGATCAAAGTCAAAGCCCTTTATTGGGATGCCAACCAGCGAAATTCAAAAGAATGTTAGATCGTGTTCAAAAAGAAAGTTTAGAAAAGATGATTGAAGAAAGCAAAGACATCCAAGCCAACGATCAAACGTCTACTGGCCAGGACGCGGTTGCAGCCAGCACGTACAACGACTGCGATGCTCCCTTAAAAGATGAACCGCTTGCCGACGAAATCACCATTGATGAATTCGCCAAGGTAGATCTTCGCATCGCACGGGTCATCACTGCTGAACACGTTCCAGAAGCGAACAAGCTACTGAAACTAACACTTAGCCTTGGCGGGGACGAACGTCGTCAAGTGTTTGCTGGAATCAAAGCAGCCTACGAACCCGAAGCACTGGTCGGACGTTTGGTCGTGATGGTTGCCAACTTGAAGCCACGCAAAATGCGATTTGGCATGAGCGAGGGAATGGTGGCGGCATCCGGACCGGGTGGTGCCGATGTGTTCATCCTGGGCGTCGACGAAGGTGCTCAACCAGGTCAGCGAGTCCACTGATTTCGCCTTACCGGGTTCTATCGTTTTGATTTCACCTCTCAATTTCCGACGTTACCTGCTCGATCGCATGGTCCTGCGCCCCAGTCGCGACGAGTTGGATTCGGGCCCACAACATAGGATGACGGTCGATGTGAGTGGGCATGACATCGAGTATTTCAGCCATCCATTTGGTGTCGCCAAAGACAAACATGACTTGGTGGTTGTTAAGTTTCCAGGCACGTCAGGGCGAGCCGAAAAATCGAGCGATTTCCCAGCTCGCTTACTTCGCGGCACAAATGCCGATGGTGTGTCGGGATTAGTGCTGACCTGGAATCCACCGGGATACGGACGCAGTGGCGGTCGGGCTAGCTTGACTGAAATGCCAGCTGCGGCGGAGGCTTTCTTTGATACCGTCGTTAACCGACATGCTGCGGATTCAACAATTTGGCTTTCCGGAAACAGCCTCGGGTGCATTCCGGCGCTACACTTAGCTGCGACCGATCGCGGGCCCAGAATCGGCGGTTTAGTGCTAAGAAATCCGCCACCTTTAATTCCCGTGGTTAAACAAGTCGCCAAGAACTACCCCCTGGGAAAATACATCGGGCCAATCGCGGAAAGCTTGGTTCCAAAGATGAACGCAGAACTCACCGCTCCCAGGGCAAAACCGCCAGCCGTTTTTTTAAAATCGATGTCAGATTCTTTGGTACACCCAAGTTTGCAAGACGAATTGGCAAGTCGTTATGGCGGAATTTGCCAAGTCGTTTCCATGGATGGTTTGGACCATGATGGAGTCCCATCCGACCAGCATGAGCGTCTAATTTCGCAATCGCTGCTTTGGCTTTGGGAACAGAGGCTCATTCACCAAGCATCAGATTGACCGTGACAATGATTCGCAAAGCACATGACCGGGACGCGGATTGCATTGCGTCAATCTACAATCACTACGTCCGTATTGGTGGAGCCACGTTCGACAAAGATCCTTGGACAATCAGTCATACACGCCAACTTCTAAACAGCGGTGACAACAGCCTCTGGTTGATTGCGTCGAAAGATGAAAACTCTCGCCCAAACCAGATCGATGGCTGGGCATCAGCGCGTCCGTTTAGCGTCCGTTATGGATACCGATTCTCCTTGGAAAGCGCCGTCTACGTGCGTAAAAACTCGATGGGGCAAGGCGTGGGCGGGCAGTTGATGAAAACACTATTTTCCCAATGCCAAAAGCAATCCATTCACTACTTAATGGCCCGTATTGTCGCTGGCAATCAAACGAGCATCGATTTTCATCTTCGACTAGGCTACGAAGTGATTGGAACGCAAAAAGAGGTGGGCCACATGGACAACCAATGGCTTGATGTCGTGCTACTGCAAAAATTGCTTTGCTAGACTTGGACGCCGAAACAAGCGAACCACAGCTCCAGCAGCCATTGAATTGACGCAGCTCCGTCAAGAGAAAGCTTCAAACCCAAAGTAGAAACCTTCGGTCCAATCGACTGTCAGAGAACTGACGGATCCACAGAAGTTGACGCGTCAGTTCTTAAACGACTTACGGTCCTGCTGAGACCAGGTGAGCGCCCATCGCAGGTCGTGTCGCGAATGCCATTGCGTCGATCCCGGTCTTCGCTTTGTACTCGCTTTGGATGGTTGATCTGACCGACTGTAAATCTTTGGTTTTAACCAAGGTGACCGTGCAGCCGCCGAAACCACCGCCGGTCATGCGAGATCCAATCACTCCACCTTCATTGCCGATGCCCTTGGCAATCTCGACCAAGACATCGAGTTCGTCGCAGCTGACCTCAAAGTCATCACGCAGTGAATCGTGGCTGGCATACATCAATTGTCCGACGTGTTCGTAGTCACCACGAGAGAAAGCTTTGGCGGCATCCGTGGTCCGGCTGATCTCGGTCACGACGTGACGAGCCAAGCGGTACTCGGATTCGGAAAGCAGATCCCGTTTTGATTCAAGATCTTCCATCGTCAAGTCTCGCCAGCTCTCGCAGCCAAGTTTTGCCTTTGCCGAATCGCATCCCGTGCGACGCTCGGCATACTCGCCACCGGTCAATTCGTGCTTCACGTTGCTATTGGTAATCAACACCGTAATTTCGTCGGTTTCAAAAGGAACCGGTTCAATTTGCTGTGACTTGCAATCGAGTAGCATCAGTTCATTTGGTTTTCCGAACACGCTGCTGAATTGATCCATAATGCCGCAAGGCACGCCAGCAAAACGATGTTCGGCTTTTTGGCAGATCAGTGCTTTCTCGGCTCCAGCGATGGGTTTGCCTGTGATGGCTTCGACCAGGGTTGCAGTAGCGACCTCCAACGCTGCGCTGCTGGAGAGCCCCCCGCCGACCGGAACGTTAGAATCGACAACGGCATCAAACGCAGCAATGGAAACGCCCGACTCCAAGAATCCGGCAATGACTCCGGCGACATAGTTCACCCAGCTACCTGGTTTGGGCTGCGGCGCAACCTTCAAGCTGATTTGTTCAGTTTCCCCAAGTTCAACACTGTGAATGAGTCCATGGTCGCGGGAGGGATCATCGGCCATCCCGGCTGCAATCACGATGTAGCGTTCGATAGCCATGGGCAAGACAAAACCATCGTTGTAGTCGATGTGTTCGCCAATCAGGTTGACACGCCCGGGCGCGGCCACCAACAACGTGGGTTGTTTGCCGAACTTACGCACGTAAGCGTTTGTAATCGTTTCTAACAATTGCTTGTCGATGTGTTCGTCGCAAACGCCCGGCTGATTTAAAGGCATGATTATCTGTTCTGGTAGCTCAGGTTTCGTGAATGAGTGGAAGCGAATGCCGATAGCATCAGGCATTTCATAGCGTGGGACATAGCTTAACAACTCCTATCAAGCTCTGCTGTTTGACAAGCAAACAGAAACGATACTTTTAGGCTGACAGCCCTGCACACAATTGTCATTTTTCGTCGCTTGCTTTTCCCCATGGCGTTTTTGGGTTTTGGTATAGTCATTGGTTGCAGCGCGTCGGTCGGATCGCTTCGTATCTCAGCAACCTCCCATCTCAGCAACCTCCCATTTAATTTTTTTATGAACATCCTTGAAGTTGTGCTTTTCGTGGGTGCCGTCGTTGGCGTGATCGCTCTTGGAATCTGGAAGAGTCAGGATGAAGCCCCCGAGCATGGCGAAGGGGATAATGAACAAGGTGCCGCTGATTACTTTTTAGCAGGCCGCGGACTGACGTGGTGGCTGGTCGGCTTCTCCTTGATTGCGGCGAACATTTCAACCGAGCAGTTTGTTGGAATGTCAGGCGCGTCGGCAAACTGGCTTGGGATGGCAATCGCATCCTACGAATGGATGGCGGCAGTGACGCTAATTTTCGTTGCGTTCTGGTTTTTACCGAGATTCTTGAAAGCCGGGTTGTACACGATCCCCGAGTTCCTTGAGTACCGGTTTGACGGCTTCGCTCGACTAGCCATGGCGATTCCGGCAATCGTGACGCTCGTGTTCGTCACGACTTCGTCGGTAATCTTTTCAGGAGCCAAATTTGTTTCGGAGTACTACAATGACGTTCCCGTTCTGAACAGCCTGACGGCAATGTGTTGGCTGATCGCCGTCTTTGCAGCTGTCTACGTATTCGTCGGTGGATTAAAAGCTTGCGCGTGGACCGATTTGATTTGGGGAGCCGCGTTAATTATCGGCGGTGCGATCGTGATGTACTTGGCTTTCGTTCGCTTGGCCGACGCTGATCCAGAGGCTTTACTTAAAACGAAAGTTGCCAACTCGGATGCGACGGTACAGCAGATCGAAGAGGCAGGAGCCTGGCGGCGATTCATGCTGCTGAACGATGGTGTCGATGGTGAAGCAGTCGTCCGAAACGGACCCAACGGAGCCGGCGGCAAGGTCCACATGATTCGGCCCAAAGAGGATTCCGATATTCCTTGGACCGCGTTGCTCATTGGTCTTTGGATTCCCAACTTTTTCTATTGGGGCCTAAACCAATACATCGTTCAGCGAACGCTCGGATCAAAGTCGCTTGCCGAAGGGCAAAAAGGCATCGTTTTCGCCGCTTTCTTAAAGTTGGTGATCCCGTTCCTGGTAGTCGTCCCCGGCATTCTCGCATTCAATCTGTTTTCGGCTGACCTGAATGAAGGAGCCGCGAAAAAAAATCAGACCGCTTACGAGTTGGCCTCAGAAAACAAAGACACGGTGTTTACGGTAGACCTACCGTTCTTGGAAACACAACCAGGACTCGCTCGAAAAGTATTCGCTCTTAACGCGGCGGCTGCGGGTAGCTCAGATAGCTTTGATGCGAGCATCGATATACAAACGCTGGAAACCCGTATCAACGAACTGGCAGACGATGCGTTAAAGAACGAAGAAATATCAAACACAAACTTAAAAGGTTACGACTACGATTCCGCGTTCCCCGTTTTGGTGCGAAACTTAATCAAACCCTACCCGCTTATTTCTTGGTTCGTTCTTGCCGCCCTCTGCGGTGCGGTGATCAGTTCCCTGGCATCGATGTTGAACTCTGCGTCAACCATTGCGACGATCGATTTGTATGCCAAGTTCTCCGGTGAAAAAGATCAGCGAAAACTGGTAACGGTAGGCCGGTTCTTTGTTGTGCTGTTTGTGGTCATGGCTGGAATTGTCGCGCCAAAACTTGATAACTTCGAGAGTATTTTTGCCTACATCCAGGAGTTCCAGGGATTCATTTCCCCTGGCCTTTTGGCGGTATTCATTTTTGGCTTCTTCTCGCCAAGAACGCCTCGATACTTTGGAGCCATGGGCATCGGCTTGAACGTTGTCGCCTACGCCGCGTTCAAGTGGTATTTGGGACCAATCTTGGTGGACAACGATTGGTGGTACGCTGACCAGATCGCTTTCTTGGATCGAATGGCAATTTGCTTCTTCATTGTTCTTCTTGCCGGGATTGCCATCACGGTGGTCGCCCCGATGAAGACTCCTGTGATCTTGCCAACCAACGATAAGATTGACCTGGAAACATCCTCTGGTGCCAGATTGGCTGGCGTCGGTGTCATTGTTGTAGCAATCGCGATGTACGTCGTTTTCTTTTGATCAGGAATGATTAACGCGAACGTCATGATCGGTCTGGTTTAAGATCCGGTTGACGGGTCATTAACAAGAGCCAACCAATCCGACAACACTTTTGTCTTCCCCAATCAAGGCATCCTTGTTGGTAAAGCAACACCCTTCGTCGCGAAAAGCGTAGAGGTGTAATTCCAGATGTCCATCAAGAGGATTTCCTGATTGCAGCACAGTTTGATCTTACCGCGTGTGGCTACCTCCAGATGGGATGCGTAAGAGTTCTTCGCAAGTTTGCCGATCAATTGTGGCTTCTGCAAACGATGACTTCTGACTTAAACCACAAGGTTGTACAACGACTCGCCAAGCAAAACATACTACCGTTGGGCATCCCTGATAAATTAGACGGTGTCAAAGAGATCGTCGAACAGGAATTCGGTGGTGAAGGGTTCGCGAAGCTTGGAAAACAGCGTAGCGTTGTCTTGATTGACGGGCATTTACCATTCATGCGCTTTTTCGAGCATTTCATAAGGTCTCCTGCAAGACTTCAATCGGTTGTGAGACCACGCTTTAGGTGATGCTAAATTGTTCAGTGAGTGTTTTGAATCCCCAGTTTTACGAGTGATATAGATGACGGTTGACGCGTCCGTTTTTCGAGGCTGCATTCCAGCATTGATGACACCTTGCGATTCGCAGGGGAAAATCAACATTGAGGCTCTGGTTCGCAAGGGTTTAGAGCTGATGGATGCGGGTATGACGGCGGTGGTTTACTGCGGTTCGATGGGGGATTGGCCTTTGCTGACCGATCAAGAACGCCAGAACGGTGTTGAGGCCCTTTGCAAAGCTGGCATCCCTGTGGTGGTTGGTACCGGAGCACAGAACTCTGCTCTGGCTGCATCCCATGCCAGTCACGCCGAAGAAGTGGGCGCAGCGGGCTTGATGGTGATTCCTCGTGTGCTTTCGCGAGCCACCTCGCCGGTCGCGCAGCGAAACCACTTCGCGGCAATTCTGTCTGCGGCACCGTCGCTTCCCGCTGTTATCTACAACAGTCCGTACTATGGGTTTGAAACCAAGGCTGACCTGTTCTTTAACTTGCGAGCTGAGTTTCCCAGTTTGGTTGGATTTAAAGAATTTGGTGGTGCTGATTCACTTTCTTACGCGGCCGAGCACATCACGCACACTGACGATGATGTTCTTTTGATGGCAGGCGTTGATACCCAGGTCTACCACGGGTTTGTTCGCTGCGGTGCCGTCGGTGCGATCACCGGGATCGGAAACTGTCTTCCAAAGGAAGTGCTTAAATATGTCGCCCTCTGCGAAGCAGCTGCGAAAGGCGACGTTCAAGCAGATCAATTTGCTCAAGAGCTCTCGAATTCATTCACCGTGTTGTCACTCTTCGACGAGGGACCAGATTTGGTGCTGTACTACAAGTACCTAGCATTCTTGCTTGGCGATAACGATTTTGAATTTCAGCTAAACTCAACCGACAATCTGGCAGCGAGCCAGGCTGAGTATGCGAAAGCACAACTGACTCAGTTTCAGGCATGGTGGAAGAATTGGCCAGGCAAAGATTATTCGTGCTAAAGGAGAGCATCTTATGCAAGTTGTTGATTCGCATACCGAAGGCGAACCTACACGAGTAATCGTCGATGGCGGGCCCGATCTAGGATCAGGTCCATTACAAGAACGACTCGGCCGGTTCCGCGAGCATGCAGATTCTTTTCGAGCCTTTGCCATCAATGAGCCACGTGGATGGGACGCGATGGTTGGTGCTCTGCTTTGCGAGCCCAGTGATCCGTCTTGCAAGGCTGGAGTCATTTTCTTCAATAATGTCGGCTATCTAGGAATGTGTGGGCACGGCATTATTGGCGTGGCTGCGACCTTGTACTATCTCGACCGCATTGGCCTTGGTGTGCATCGAATCGAGACCCCGGTTGGCGTCGTTGAAGTAGATGTCCATCACCCAAACGAGGTCACAATCGAAAACGTCCCGAGCTATCGATTTCGCAAAGACGTAAACGTGGATGTCAAAGATGTGGGAACCTTTTCGGGAGACATTGCATGGGGAGGTAACTGGTTCTTTCTTGTTCATGGTTCGCCGGTACCGCTGGAAAGAGAAAACCTTGATCAGCTAGTTTCACTATCGCGGCAAGTCTCCCGAGCGCTCGGTGAGCAAGGCCACACCGGTGACGGAGGTGCACTGATTGACCACATTGAGTTTTCTGTCGATTCAGCGGATGAAGAAGCTGACAGCGTTAACTTTGTGCTTTGTCCTGGTGGAATTTATGATCGTTCACCATGTGGAACCGGGACCAGCGCAAAACTAGCTTGTTTGGCAGCCGATGGCCTGCTTGAACCGGAGATGCAGTGGGTGCAAAAAAGCGTCACCGGAGGCCGATTTCAAGCGAAGTATCAGCCAGGCCCGTCTTTACCAGCGTCGCATCTGTCAACGAAGCAATCTCCAGAGACGGCCTCGGCAGGAAATCATCAGACCGTTACCGTCACTCTAACCGGTCGCGCTTTCATCTGCGGCGAGACTAAATTGATCAATCAAGCGGGTGATCCATTCTCGCAGGGAATTGAATTGTCATCACATTCGCGTTCAGCAAAAAGCACCCATGTCCAGTGAAAGAAAGGACGTGACGATCGTTGGCGCTGGCGTCGTTGGTATCGCTTGTGCCCATTACTTAGAGCAAGCCGGATTGAAAGTAACGTTGCTTGATCGGGGGAGCATTGCCAATGAGTGCTCACTGGCAAACTGCGGCTATATCTGCCCAAGTCACGCGTTGCCATTGACGGAACCCGGCGCATTCGGTGTTGCGATTAGTTCGATGTTCAACCGGAATTCTCCTTTTCGCGTCAAACCGCAATGGAATCCCGCTCTTTGGAAATGGATGTTTCAATTTGCCAAGCGATGCACGCACCAGCAAATGCTTGCCGCTGGCAAACCGCTGCAAGCGATTTTAGAGTCATCCATGGCAGAGTATCATCGTCTTGTTAAAGACTTTGACTTGGATTGCGAATGGAAGGAAGACGGCCTGCTGTATGTATTGCAAACCCAGCGTGGCATGGATCGCTTTGCCGCCACCGACCGTTTGGTCAGCGAGCACTTTGGCATCGCAGCAAAACGCATCGAAGGCGAGGCGTTACCAGAATTTGATGCAGGTTTGAAATCTGGCTTAGCTGGCGCGTTTCTGTATCCCGGTGATACATCCGTTCGTCCGGATAAGCTAAATCAGGCATGGGCTTCAAGCCTGAAGTCCAGGGGCGTGGAGTTTGTTCAGGAATGCGAACTAAATTCGGTTCGCAAAGAGTCAGGGCGAGTCGTTGCACTGGAGACATCCAAGGGGGATTTTTCAAGTGAACATTATGTATTCGCTTTCGGGGCATGGGCCGCTCGGTGGGAATCGGAATTGCAATGCTCGATTCCCGTTCAGCCTGGCAAAGGGTACTCAGTCACCCTGGGGCGGCCCGAAAATTCGCCAACGCATCCGATCCTCTTTCCAGAACACAAAGTAGGCGTGTCTCCATTTGATGAAGGCCTGCGTCTGGGGTCGATGATGGAATTCGCTGGCTATGATCAGTCGATCCCTGATCGCCGGATTCAACAATTGCGTGACGCCGCTCGGCCCTACCTTGTCGCATCAGTGGATGGCAAGGCAGAATCAAAGTGGTACGGTTGGCGACCCATGACCTGGGACAGCTTGCCGATCATTGGATCAGCCGGGGAACTGCGTAACGCGTTCCTGGCCACTGGCCACAACATGCTTGGCCTCAGTCTTGCGCCAGCGACGGGGCGATTGATCGCCGAGATGATCACCGGTCAGACGCCCCACCTGGAACCCGAACCGTATTCTCCTAGCCGCGTTTAATTTCCCCCACAAAGTTCTTAAGACTCGCCCAAAATGAATCCCATCCTTATCAACGGCGCATGGCAACCCGCAAAGTCTTCTCGTGATTTGCGGGCGACCGACCCGACCAATCGAGCCGAAACAGGCGAAACCTATCCAGCAAGCCAGTGGGATGACTGCGATGCAGCGATGAATGCAGCACAATCGGCCGCGTCTTCTTTGGAAGATATTGCTGTCGAAGATTTAGCGAAGTTCTTGGAGGCTTACGCAGACAATCTAGAACAGAACGCCGAGCAAATTTGCAAAGTCGCTAGCCAAGAAACCGGATTGCCGGTGAGTCCACGATTGCTAGATGTCGAAATGCCCCGAACGATTGATCAGCTGCGTCAGGCTGCTGCCGCGGCAAAGGATCATCAGTGGCGAAATCCAGTCAAAGACCATGACAAGAATATCCACTCTTGCCTAACGCCTATCGGTCCGGTGCTGGTTTTTGGCCCCAACAATTTTCCTCTAGCTTTCAATTCAATATCGGGTGGCGATTTCGCCGCTGCCATCGCGGCCGGCAATCCTGTGATTGCGAAAGCCCATCCGTCCCAGCCGGGCACGTCCCGATTGCTCGCCGAGCAGGCACTCAATGCAGCACAAAGCACCGGCATGCCAGCGGGCATCGTGCAAATGTTGTACGATATTGATCCAAGCGATGGGCTGAAAATGGTTGCCGATCGACGAATCGCAGCGGTCGCCTTTACGGGAAGCCGGCGTGGCGGTACGGCTCTGAAAGCGGCTGCCGATGTTGTAGGCAAGCCGATCTATTTGGAAATGTCTAGTATCAACCCAGTATTTCTACTGCCAAGCGTTTTAGAACGTGCTACGGAACTGGCCGAGGAAGCTTCGGGAAGCTGTCTCCTTGCCGCCGGTCAATTCTGCACCTCACCCAATCTGATCGTGGTTCCCAAGGGACCAAAGGCGGACGAATTTCTGCAAGCAATGAAAATAGCGTTTGAGTCAAAGCCAGCAGGAACGTTGCTTTCCGAAGCTGTTCTTTCGTCCCTGAAGGTCAGCGTTGAATCGCTTGCCAACGCGGGTGTCGAAATTTTGACCGGCGGTGAAGAAGCCAACGGAGACGCATTCGCCTTTGCAAACACTTTGATGAAGGTTGACTCCAAGGCATTCCTGGAAAATGAAGATGCGTTGCAGACGGAGGCTTTTGGTCCAGCGTCTTTAATTGTTCTCTGTGAAGACGAACAGGAAATGTTAGAAATTGCCAAACGTATTCACGGAAGCTTGACCGCATCCGTTTATGGAAATCAGGATGACCCTACGATGGCCGCGCTGACAAAAATTCTTCAGCGAGTTGCTGGCCGAGTCATTCACAACAAGATGCCGACGGGCGTTGCCGTATCGCCAGCAATGAATCACGGTGGTCCGTTTCCAGCGACCGGGCATCCTCGCTTCACAGCTGTTGGGATACCGGCTTCGCTGGAACGGTTTACAAAACTGAGCTGTTTCGACAATGTCGCTGAAACATTCCTGCCAGATTGCCTTCGTTAACCGAAGGCACTGGTTGTCATGTTCTGAGTACTTTGAACTGACTGCTTTGCACTATCGTGCTAATTGAGAGCATGATCGTGATGGTTTTCAAATCGTTGTGTGCATATTCTGATAAGAGCGTTCGGTTCTCGCCCCGTATTCAGTGATTAGGGAGCGAGATTCAGCGACACCCGCCGCTCCCATCCCGCCTCAGAGTTGATAAAACGTGAAAACATCTTGCTTTCTGACCATTCTTTTGTTCGTCATCGGTTCCTGCCTGTCCCAGGAAGCAGCTTCGATGACAGTGTCACAGTTGCGTTGCGAGTATCGGCAAAATCCTGAAGGGATCGATACTTTAACACCTCGCCTAAGCTGGAAACTTGACTCCGATCGGCGAGGTCAGATGCAAGTCTCTTACCGCATTTTGGTTGCTTCGTCGGCGGAAAATCTATCTAACGAAGTGGGCGATCTCTGGGATTCTGGCCGAATCGATTCAGATCAAACGCTGTTTATTTCTTATGCAGGAAAATCGCTCGACTCGCGACAGCAGTGTTTTTGGAAAGTCAAATCTTGGTCGGCTGATGACCAGAATCCGAGCTGGAGTGATTCTGCATCCTGGTCGATGGGATTGCTTGACGATACCGATTGGACAGCAAGCTACATCGCTTACCAGGATAAGGGGCCCGTTCATGCGGACCCAAGTTCGCTGCATCTACCAGCGGCACGCCAATACCGAAAAGAGTTTGCGGCAAAGAAACAGATCGCGCGAGCAACCATCTATTCAACAGCTCTGGGAATTTATGAACTGCATTTGAATGGAAAACGAGTTGGCGACGCGATGTTTACGCCCGGTTGGACCGACTATCGAAAGCGAGCCTACTACAACACTTACGATGTTACCGAAATGATCCAACAAGGTGACAACGCGATGGGGGCATGGGTCGCTGATGGATGGTACAGCGGGTACGTTGGTTTTGGTTTATTGACTGGAATTGGTACTGAAAAAACAGGCCGTTCGACTTACGGAAAAACGCCAGCACTGATGGCGCAATTGGAAATTCAGTACACCGACAACACGACTGAAACCATTGGAACAGACGCCACATGGAAGGTGTCTGGCGATGGCCCCATTGAAGAAGCTGACCTTTTGATGGGCGAATCCTACGATGCTCAGAAAGAATACAAAGGTTGGTCGACGACTGGTTTCGACGACACGGAATGGCAGCAGGCTGTGCTAGCCAAAGCCAATGGCAGTTCTAAGGCAACCTTCTATCAATTTCGAAACCCAGAGAAACACGGGCAAAGCGTTCCCAAGCGTGGTTCTGAAGAAGAATTTGGATTCAATCGCCCCAAGCTGGAGGCTTTTCCAGGTGTACCGGTTCGGGTGACGGAGGAGATTGAAGTAAAGAAAGTGACTGAGCGAGAGCCGGGAACTTACGTCTTCGACTTGGGGCAGAATTTTGCCGGAGTAATCCGGTTGAAAGTCAAAGGACCGGCCGGTCAAAGGATTCGAATTCGCTACGCCGAAATGTTGCATCCCGACGGACGCATGATGACCGAAAATCTTCGTAAAGCTCGGGCAACCGATTTCTACACCTGTCGCGGCGATTCAGAGGGTGAAATCTATCAGCCACGTTTCACCTTCCATGGTTTCCAATTCGTTGAAGTTTCAAACTTCCCTGGTGAAGCAACCCTGGACACCGTCACCGGATTAGTGGTTCATAGCGATACGCCGATGACAAGCACTTTCGAGTGTAGTGATCCAATGGTCAACCAACTTTACAGCAACGTACTTTGGACGCAGCGATCAAACTTTCTGGATTTGCCAACCGACTGCCCTCAGCGTGATGAACGGATGGGGTGGACTGGCGACGCGCAAGCCTATGTTGCGACGGCAGCCTACAACGCTGACATCGGTGCCTTCTACACCAAGTGGCTACGGGAGCTAATGGAATCACAACGTCCAAGCGGTGTGTTTCCAGGTTACGCGCCCTATCCGTTTCAACATGGATGGGATTTTGGTACGGCCTGGGCTGACGCAGGCGTGATTTGTCCGTGGACGATTTGGCAAGCCTATGGCGATACAGAAGTGATCGACAATTGCTGGGAACCGATGACGAAGTTCATGCAGTGGCGCAAAAAAACTAGCGTTGACGACCTAGGCATTTCACACGGAAACGCTTGGGGTGATTGGCTTGCGCAAGGTGCCGAAACCCCGCTGGATTACGTCGATACAATTTATTTTGCCATCTCGTCCAAAATGATGTCGGAAATGGCAGAAGCGACGGGTCGCGTCAAAGATGCCAAAGAGTACCAGTCGCAATTCGATCGAACGAAGGCCGCCTTCGCGGTGAAGTATCTGCGAGCTGACGGCAGCGTGAACGTCAACACGCAAACCGCACAAGCACTTGCGTTACAGGCCAACTTAGTTCCAGAAGAACTACGCGAAGCAACCGGGCGGCATCTTGCGAAGATGCTCGAGGAAAACGGAAATCACATGGCTACCGGTTTTCTTGGCACCCGCCCACTCTTGCCCGTGTTGTCTTCATCCGGCCAACATGACCTGGCAACTTTCTTACTGCAATCGCAAGAATTTCCTTCCTGGGGTTATGAAATCCGAAACGGCGCTACCACGATCTGGGAACGTTGGGACAGCTATACCAAAGAGGATGCATTTGGTCGCCACAACGCCGCAATGAATTCGTTTTCACACTATGCCTTCGGTGCGGTTTGCGAATGGATGTTCCGTACTTTAGCGGGCATCCAATCCGATGGCCCTGGTTATAAAAAAATCATTATCCGGCCAACGCCTCCATCGCCCGGAAGCAATTCCATGCACGCGCCCGTCGATTGGGTTCGCGCATCCTACGATTCGATACGAGGAACCATTCGCAGCGATTGGAAAATGGTCGATGACCGCTTTCATCTAAACGTTACGATTCCGGCAAACACATCAGCGACGGTTTATCTGCCAACTCGAAATGCTGCCAGCATCACCGAAGGCGGGAATTCAATCGAGAACGACAAGCTCATTAAGGTTTCTGACAATCAAGACGGCTACCAGAAATTATCAGTACCATCGGGAACCTATCAATTCGTTTGTCAAAGTGGTATCGAAAAAGCAACGGTATCGCTGAAAACGTCGAAGCCAAAAGACAACTCGGTCAATCCAAATAATATCGACTTGGCAAAAGCAAAAATCGTTGCGTCTTGGGATTTGTCTAATGAAGCCGACCTTCAAAAATGGAACAACCGACACAATTTGGAAGTCGTTCAACGCGATGGTAAAACCATCTTGGTAGCCGCCGGCAACGACTCGCAGATGGCAACCATGCTGGATGAAAGCGTTTCGGGGCCGTTGGCAATTGAGATTCAAGCAATCTTTAGCAAAGATGTCTCCAGTCAATTCTATTGGGCTTCGCCCGAAGAAGGATTTAGCGAGGGGCGTCAGTCCATCCGTCGGTTGAAACCATCCGATAAAATCAGAAGCTATTTGTACCTGATCGAGGGCAAGGGTCTCGTGAAAAAGATTCGCTTTGATCCGTTTCAGACCTACGACGAGTACGCGGATAAAGGCGAAATGGAAGTGAAATCCATTTCAATTTATCAGCTTACGAAATAGTCAGTTTTTCCCGGTGGAGATCACAAAGCCGAACCCTTTTGACGAAACCTTGAAAGAGACATCGATGAATGCAACCAGTTGGACAACCCGATCTCGATTCATTTACGTCGTTTTACAAGTCGTGCTTTGGAGCCTGTTACCAGCAATGCTAACGGGCCGGGTCAACGCAACCGAATCGAAACCCAATGTGATTTTTATCTTGGCAGATGATCTTGGTTTCAGCGACACAACTCTGTTTGGCACCACTACCTTTTATCGCACTCCTAACATCGAACGGCTAGCCGAGCGGGGAATGCTATTTTCACGAGCTTACTCTTCCAGCCCGCTCTGCTCACCAACGCGATCAAGCATCTTAACGGGCCAAAGTCCCGCTCGCACCGACATCACCGCGCCGGTTTGTCATCTACCGCAAGTCTCGATCAAAGCAACGCCCGGTGATGGTGCGCCGCCCAATCGAAAAGCGATTCTTCCAAAATCAGCAACGCGATTTAAGACGGAGCACTACACACTCGCTGAGATGTTTCAGGACAACGGTTACTCCACGGCACACTTTGGGAAATGGCATTTAGGGCCTGAACCGTTTTCACCACTGCAACACGGCTTTGACATCGACATTCCCCATTGGCCAGGACCGGGCCCGGCGGGGAACTATGTCGCCCCATGGCGATATGTCGACTTTGATCCGCAAACACCGAATGAGCACATCGAAGATCGCATGGCGGAAGAAGCCGTCAAATTCATGGAGAAACACGTCGATGAACCATTCTTTCTAAACTACTGGATGTTCAGCGTTCATGCGCCCTTTAATGCCAAACAGGAATTGATTGACGATTACAAAACAAGGGTCAACCCAAATGATCCGCAACGAAGTCCAACCTACGCCGCGATGGTGGAGAGCATGGATGACGCGGTGGGAACATTGCTTGATGCATTGGATCGACTGAAACTTGCGGACAACACGATCATTGTGTTTGCGTCGGACAATGGCGGCAACATGTACGACGAAGTCGATGGTGGCACCGCTACGAGCAACGCACCTTTGAAAGGCGGTAAAGCAACGATGTACGAAGGTGGCATTCGCGGTCCGGGAATCGTTGTTTACCCCGGTGTCGTGCAGGCTGCCAGCACCAGTGAAGAGGTGATTCAAAGCAGCGATTTCTATCCGACACTTCTGGAGTTGCTTTCGATTGCACCGCAACCTGATCAATTGTTTGACGGAATCAGCATCGTGCCAGCACTTCAAGGCCAGAAACTGGATCGTGATGCCATCTTTACGTTCTTCCCACACAGCCCCGGTATTCCGGATTGGTTGCCGCCGGCGGTCAGCGTTCATCGATCAAACCAGAACGGAAATTGGAAATTGATTCGTCTATTTCACAACGGTGAAAACGGCAATCACCGATATAAGCTCTTCAACCTCAACGAAGATGTCGGTGAAATAAAAGATGTCTCGGCGGAGCACCCCAAGATGGTTCGTGAGTTGGACGCAATGATTGAGGACTTCTTGGTCGACACGGGTGCCGTTCTGCCGCGGGCTAACCCCAAATTTGATCCGTCGAAGTATGATCCTAGTCGGGAAGGAAAGGCGGCTTTAAAGAGCGGTAGAAAAAAACAACCTGTCAAACGCAAAGGGCCACCGGCAAAGCCGGTCGCTGGCTGGCAGCCACAAGGTCCGTGCAAACTTTCGACGAAAGAAAAAAGCTTGGTGGTTCACAGTTCGGGAGGCGACCCGCACTTTGTTTATTCACTTCCAAAGTCCGTAACCAGTCAGGTGCTAGCGGCACAAGACTTAACCCTACGTTTTACCTTAATCTCAGATTCACAAGGTAAGGGGCAGGTGTTTTGGCGCGAACAGGATAGCCGTCCACCCTATATCGGATTAAGAAGCGTCAACTTTAAGGTTAAACACGATGGCAATGCACATCAGTACGCTGTTCCCTTCAGCACAAAGCAACCCATCGTCGGGATCCGGCTAGATCCCTCTGAATCCGAGGGAACCATGATGATTTCTAACATGACCCTGACGACAAGCAACGGAAAAGTTCTGCACACTTGGGAATTTTAGTAGACGCTAATACTCGGCTTGGAAATTCATGAGGATGCGATTCACACGACTTTCAGTTTTACTCGCCTCTGTTTGGTTGATGGCAAGTTCGATCTTGGCAGCCAAACCGAATGTTATCATCCTGATGGCTGATGACTTAGGCTATTCTGATCTAGGTTGTTACGGTGGAGAAATAGATACGCCAAACATCGACGCATTGGCCCAACAAGGTGTTCGCTTCTCTCACTTTCGTGCGACGCCAATGTGCGTTACCTCTCGCATTGCACTATTGTCGGGCATGCCTTTTCATCGAGCTGGCGGAAACACCTACGCGAACTCGATACCTCTGCCAGCACTTTTGCAGGACGCTGGCTATCGGACTCTAATGACCGGCAAATGGCACGCGGGAACTCCTGATCCACGATCGTCCGATTTGTTTCATCGATCGTTTGGTTTTCTAAGCGGCATGTCCGATTGTTTCATCGGAGCGGACGATTGGTTTGAGGGTGCGAAGCAGTTCGATAAATTTCCCCCAAGCTTTTATTCAACCGATGCCTTCGCTGAAAAGAGTATTGAGTTCATGACAGAGGCGACAGAGATGGATCAGCCTTTTTTGATGTATGTCGCATTCAATGCCCCTCACCATCCCTGCCAAGCACCACGACCGTTGGTGGAAAAATACCAGGCACGCTATGAACAGGGATACGATGCGATTCGCCAAGCTCGCCATCAGCGGCAGATCGAAATGCAATTGATTCCACCAAACTGCGTGCTAGCGGAGATTAACGAAGACGCGCGTCGCTGGGATGAACTCACCGACCACCGAAGAAAAGTCGAAGCCGGCCGGATGGCCGCTTACGCTGCGGCGGTCGATGGCGTTGATCAAGCAGTCGGACGGATCCTAGACTTTGTTCAACAAGCAGGGTTGGATGAGAACACGCTTGTTGTCTTTCTTTCTGACAATGGGGGTGACTATAACAATGGTGGAATTGACCAGGATGAAAGGCAGATTGCCTGGGAACCCCGCGGAAACCCCTCTTCCAGCAATGCCTGGGCCGCTGTCAAAGCAACTCCATTTAAGTATTACAAACATTCATGCCACGAAGGCGGCATCGCCGCACCGATGATCGTCCGCTGGCCTACCGAAGTGCAGCACGAAGGCGGAACCATCCTTCGAAGCCCAGCATCGATCACCGATTTCTATCCCACGATCTTGGAACTGGCTGGTGCCGATTATCTAGAACAGTTTGATGATCATGACGTTCGTTCATTGACCGGTGCCTCGCTGATACCGCTTCTCAAAATAGGCGGAAAACGAGAGCCCAAACCTGATTTCCAACGCTTTGATTTGTCCAGGTGCTGGATCGAAGATGAATGGAAAGTGGTCAGCTTTTATGATGGACCTTGGGAATTGTACAACCTAAAAGACGATCGCAGCGAACGGCACAACCTGGCAGCCCAGGAACCAAAGCGATTGAAGGAATTATCCGATCGTTGGATCGATGAAGCCGCAGGCGCGGGCGTTCCCAATGCCTCAGCTAAGCTCCTTCGTCATCAAAACGCTTGGGGATGGCACCGGTTAAAAATGGTTTGCCCCCATTTGATTTCCTTAACGCCTGAAAACTCAACTGAAATCCGATCAACGAAAACATCGATTGAACTGAAGTTCAACAAGCCGATTGATTTTTCTGGTACCGATGGAAAAAGTCTACGACTTTATTCAGTCTCGGATGAAAAGAACCCGATTTGGCAAGCGAGTCCCGATGTGAATCATCCGTCACAGGGGACGATGGAATTGAGCTTCAGCGATGTGCCTGAATTGGATGCTGATCAAGCCTACTATTTCTTATGGGACGCAGGTTGGATCAAGCTTGGCAACCGACCGGTCGGTCGTCTCAATGATGGTGCTTTCTGGTGGCGATTTAGAACGCCCGCGAATTAGTTCAGCTATTCAAGGAC
>CAYVAN010000040.1:0-6239 GCA_964449225.1 uncultured Rhodopirellula sp. | reverse complement strand
CTAATTTTGGTCCTGTCGTCCGATTTCATAGATTGTCGCCATTTCTTCGCAGTCGAAAACGCGATTTGCGATGATAAGCTCATCGATCACCCCAAAGAATCGATAACCCATTCCGGCTTTTCGCTCCGCGGGCGTCGTGCTGTGATTTCCCATTTCCATGGTTTCCAAAGGCAGCGGCACCATGCGATCTAATTGAGTAACGCTGGTTCGTTTGCCATTATAAAAATGGGACACTTGCATTGCTTGAGGGTCAATGGTGACGCCGTAGCAGCCCCAAACTCCGTTCTGGTTCTCAGCTCCAGGCCTTGCTCCACTGACGTATTCGCTAGTGTTGTAAGTCAATGGTGCTTTGTCCATGATCGCCAAGCTCAGGCGAGCAACGTTTCGATCTGTTAGCACCCATCGAAACGTATCAGTGGGTGCACTGGTGTCACGCAATTCGTCATTGAGCGTTCCGTGCATGAACCATCTTCTGGGATGCTCGGTCAACAATAAAACTGAACTTGATTGCAGGAATGCATCCGGCCTGGCCCAAGTTACAAAAGACAGTTCGCTGTATTTGCCAGGCACCTTCAACAGAACTCGATCACTTTCCTGCTGAAAACGAAGCCCCTTCTTGTTTGGCCATCTGCCCTCACACCACTTCGCACGCAAAATCGTTCCGCTGGTGCCTCGCGATTCTCCCCGCGACTGATTGAAAACTTCAATGTCGCTTTGCTTTTGATCCTCAAATGTATAGTGAACCAGAACAGACGGATCCTCGCTGATCGACTTCGCGTAGTCCTTCCAAGCAAGGTAACGATTGCTCCACTGCTCTTCACGCAATGAACGAAGTTCCTCGAACTTTGGGAAACCTTCGGAAGAGAAATCTGTTTTTGTCATTTCTTGGGGCGATAAACGCACCGCTGTTTTCTCGGTGTACTCAACCGCATCACTTTCGGGTTGCTGACGAACTGAGACAGCACCATCAAAAACGTGGATTTCACTGTCACCTTTATTGTCGACGCGAATCCCAAACGAAGTCCCTAGATCGATTACCTCGCTCTCGCCAGTCAAAACCTGAAAACCTTTCCCAAGTTCCCCGACATAACAGGTTGCTTCACCGGAGTAAATGCGAACGCACTTGGCGGAGATCAGTTCGAGAGAAGCTGGGCCTCGGCACACTAGCCTTGCACCAGACGAGAAATCCAACTGCAGCAGCCCCGAATCAAATTTCAGCGGCCCGGCCGTCAATGATTCGCCAGCTCGACGGATGTCACCTTCGCTCCACTTCATACCAACAGCATCACTGATGACTGCCAGCTCGCTTTCCTCGCTGCTGTGATCCATCGATTCTTCTAGGTCGGCAGAGTCAATTCGGTGTTCGGAATTCAGCACACGCGTTGAAACAACAGGCGACTTACTAACACCACGATCGCCCGCAAAGCGGCTGAACCCCAGCAGCATCAAAAACACTGTCGCCAAAACAAGCAACGCCGAAAGGACTCTCACATGCTTGCGGTTGGCGGGGCTGTGAGTCTGCACTGATGGGACAACGTCCAAGTTCGCAGCGGGCGATGGAACATCGGAGCCACCCTCGATTGGATCGCGCATCGTTCCGGACTGCTTTAACCACCAGCTTCGAGACCAGGCGAGCGACGCATGCAGTCGCATCATGTCACGATAGCGTTTTCGACAATCAGCGCTTTGTCTCATCGCCGATTCTAAACGCTGATGCTCGTTGGCGTTCAATCGGCCGTCAATTAAGCAAGAAAGCAGTTCGTCAAATTCATCTAAGTTCATCGGATCACTCATCACGCTAGCCCCTCGACATGGAGCAAACGAGTGGTGCATTCAATCAGCATTTTACGAATCTTGTTAAGAGAGGTCGAGATCGACGCGGCGGGGCGTCCAAGTTCTGTCGCCATCCCGGCGACATTTGATTCGGACGTATATCGAAGCTCGATGAGCATTCGTTGATGATCAGTTAATTTGTCCAAGCATGTTCGCAAAATTCCGCGATACGCGGATTCAGTCACCTCAATTTTGGCTTCAACCGCGATCTGCTCGATCAGGTCAGCCGAGAATTGAAGCCTGTCACGAGCATGGTCACGGAAGTACGCCCGAGCCTGAGTGCGAACAAATCCGCATGCCCATTGGGTGAAATCTCGGCTCGGATCATAATCGTCAAGTTTTTCTAGTAAAACCCGATTAGCGTCTTGCAAGACATCGTGGGCGGCTTCCAAATCAGCCAGCAAAGTCACTGCATAGGCGTATAGTCGCGACTGCGCTTGCACCAGTTGCTCGCAAGGTGAACAGTTGGACTTCGATTTAGCCTGGCGATCTAAATTCACAATTTTAATTCTTCGCAAGTAAGCAGAGAGCAATCTTTCCCGCAACTAATGTATCACCGTTTTTCGGGCCGATCTAACCCGCGAAAAAGCTGCGAAACCCTGTCTACTGAGGTGTTTCCGCTCGAAATCGTTCACTGCAACGTGATCTGGGCGAGTTTTAGCCCTAAGTCGCCCTTTTAACGGGTGAGAAGCCGGGCGCAATCGGCGAAATAATGACGGGTAACTGTCCTTATCACCGATGACTTCTCGCCCTGCCGGCAAAGTGATCATCTGTTTTCTCTCGGAGGTCGGTCCACGGTCATTGGCCTCTTTGAATCAATCCGCATCCCAGTATTTTGAACCAAAAGATGAAGAAAATCATCACGCGTAATACGTCCACAATTTGGAAGCTCAGTGCTTCGCTTGTTTTTTGCATTTTCTACGCAGACGTCGTTTCGACGCACGCTGCGGAAAAGCCCATGAACATTTTGGTGCTTTATGCGGACGATTGGCGGCATGACACGTTGGGTGTTGCCGGAAATCCGGTCGTCCAGACCCCGAACTTGGATCGTTTGGCAAACCAAGGTGTGCGATTCACGGAAAACTGTGTCACGACTTCGATCTGCGGTATTAGCCGCGCCACGCTGTTCACGGGCCAGTGGATGTCGCGGCATGGAAACCGAGCCTTCAGGCGATTTAACACGCCTTGGTCGCAAACCTACCCCGGCTTGCTTCGCGACAATGGGTACTTTGTTGGCCATATCGGAAAATGGCATAACGGGAAATTCCCAAACGAGAATTTCGATTTTGGTCGCGCCTACTCGGGCACTCACTGGATGCCCCAATCCGATGGCTCCAAAATTCACGTCACGCAAAAAAACGAAAACGATGCGTTGGAGTTTCTTCGGGAAAGACCGGATGACAAACCGTTTTGCTTGACACTCGCGTTCTTTGCAACGCACGCTGAGGACAGCAACCCGCTTCAGTTCCTGCCTCAACCGGAAAGCATGGAACTGTACAAAGACATAACAGTACCAGTCGCAGCCAACGCGACCGAAGAATCCTTTCGCCGGTTACCAGAATTCGTTGCCAATGAAAAAAACGAAGGCCGCAACCGCTGGCATTGGCGTTTTGATACGCCTCAGAAATACCAAACGATGATGAAGAACTATTATCGCTTGGCAACCGAAGTGGATTCGACTTGCGGTCGCGTGATCGAAGAGCTTCGTGAACAGGGTGTGTTGGATAACACGCTGGTCATTTTTACGACCGACAACGGTTACTATCATGCTGAACATGGGCTGGGTGATAAGTGGTACCCGCACCAGGAAAGCATTCGCGTGCCACTGATCGTTTTGGATCCCCGAATGAAGCCAGACGATGCCGGTTTGGTCAATGATGAATTTACGCTAAGCGTCGATCTTGCCCCCACCATCTTGCTCGCTGCGGGAATCCAACCACCGGAAACAATGCAAGGTCGCGACATCAGTCCGTTGTACCTTGCAGATGATTCGGCTGAAGACCAACCTCAGTGGCGAGACGAATTCTTTTACGAACATCCGATGTTCAAGCGAACCGACTTCATACCGGCCTCTGAAGCACTCGTCCGAAAAGATTGGAAGTACTTCTATTGGCCCGAGTTTGACCGGGAACAATTGTTCGATCTAAAAGCGGATCCGATGGAGGAAAATGATCTTGTTGCAGATCCAGCACAAGCAGATCGGCTAGCTGAAATGCGATCTCGTTTTGCAGAGCTTAAAGAAGCGGTGAAATGATTCATCTAATCACAAGCAATCGCTTACGACCAGCGATGGCGGCTGCATGCTTTTTGCTGTTGCTCGCCGGATTTAATCAGCCCAAGGCTGCATCGGCTCAGGCGGTTTACCCGTTTGAGCTTGCAGAGAAAATGGATACCAAGCTGGTCGTGAGGACGGATGTCAGCACTCCGATCAATCGCATGCTTTGGGGGATCAATTGCAGTTGGCCAGAACGCCAATACGCCAAATTGGGGTACAACCACCCAGACGCTCAGAAACTGATCACATCCTTCCAGCCGTCTTCTTTGCGGTTTCCGCATGGCGTGTGGGCGAACTTTTATGATTGGGAATCCGACGGCCGCCGGATGACCGACAACTATAAGACGCTCTATGACTCGGCCGTCAAAGATCACCCGGAACTGAAGTATGGGTTTGATGGGCTGCACAAACTGCATCAGAAGCAAGGCTTTGATGTTCTGTTCACGTTTAACGTCAATTATGACAGCGCCGAAAAAGCGGTTCGCCGACTGATGGATCTGCAAGAGAAAGGCTTCGCTGTTCCCCGCGTCGAACTGGGCAACGAAATTTTCTGGAAGACTCAGCGCAGTGAAGCTGTCAGCACTGTGGAGAAATACATCGCTGTTTCTAAAGCTCACGCAGAAAGGCTTAAGAAACATCAGCCAGACTTGCGAGTCTCGGTTCCAATCCACTGGCGAAAAATCCTGACCGATCCGTGGAACGCTGCGATGTGCAAGGAAGACTACTACGACGCGATCACGATCCACAAATACGTTCACGCTAAAGAAAGCAAAGAAGGTGCGATCAGTGCTTTCCGAGCTCGCTCCACAATTCTGGAAATGGCCAACACGCTAGGCACTCTATTTCCAGGAAAACCGATCTGGCTTTCGGAATGGGGCGTCAGCTGTGGCGAAAACGCGATCAGTGTTTTATCGATGGCTGACGTTTACTTGGGCTTGATGGAGCACCCCGAAATCTTCGAAGTCGCATCCTATTTCCAGCTCAATTCTGGTGATGCGATCATTCGGTACGATCAAAAGACAGGGACTCACACGCGGACGAGTGTTGGTGCAGCCTTCCAAGTGATGCACGATGTGTTCCTAGATGGCGAGCTCTGCCTAAGCGAACTAACCAGCCCGAATCTTTGCGACGGCGTCGATGCCGTTAGCGCCAAAGCAGTCGTCAAAAATGGCAAGGTGACAGTCCTAGCGATCAACAAGACGCTGCAGAGTATTCCAATGACAATCGTCATTGATGGACGGACACCGGCATCAACTCAATCCCATCAAGCACTCGCCTTTGATGACATTGATTCGCTAAAGGAATTCGCGATGGACGAACCGTTCACTACCAACGTTTCGCATCACGCAGGCGACATCATCCTGCCGCCCCTCTCAATCAATCAAATTGAGCTGCACAACGCCAAATCCTTAGCGGAAATGCAGTAAACATCAGATAGGCTGCAATCTTTAAGCAACGAAACTCACAAAAAGCTTTGGCGTTAGCAAGAGAACGCCCCAAACGCTACCGAGCAAAACGTCTTTCACCCCATGCATCCACATTCGAACTGGATGATTCCGCTTTGATTAGCCGTTCAGGCATCCATTGAAAGATCACAGAAACCCCCGCAAGTTGCCCCAATTGAAGAATCATTGTGCTCAACGCCGATTGGCGTAAACGGAAAGATCACCTTAGTAGCCGACAGCGAAAAACGGTTACGAATTTGTGCTCAACGCCGAATGGCGTAAACGGAAAGATCACTTTTTGCGACGCGTCGGCAATCCGCAAAGCGGCCAGTGCTCAACGCCGAATGGCGTAAACGGAAAGATCACTCGCGTTAGGGTGCGAAACCCCGACGCGTGTTCGTGGTGCTCAACGCCGATTGGCGTAAACGGAAAGATCACGATAAACGCCGACCGAAACCGACGCGTGCCGTCTGGGTGCTCAACGCCGATTGGCGTAAACGGAAAGATCACATCGCGATCGCCGCCTGCGCTATCAAATTCCCAGAGTGCTCAACGCCGATTGGCGTAAACGGAAAGATCACAGATCCGCTGCTACGCTCTGGCGAGGCAAGTAGATAGGGTGCTCAACGCCGATTGGCGTAAACGGAAAGATCACCATTCTGATGAGCGTATTCAATCGAAGGGCA
>CAYVAN010000039.1:4481-26773 GCA_964449225.1 uncultured Rhodopirellula sp. | reverse complement strand
TGTCCTGTCCTGTCCTGTCCTGTCCTGTCCTGTCCTGTCCTGTCCTGTCCTGTCCAACACCGCCCGAATGGAATCCGCATGAAACTTGTTCACCATGGTGCTCACGAAGGAGTCACAGGTTCATGCCACCAACTGTTTTATGGAGACAAAAATAGCTTGCTAGTGGATTGCGGAATCTTCCAAGGCGATGACGCCAAGAAACACCCCAATCCAGAAATTGAATTTTCAATCGCTGGCATTCACGCAATGTTACTGACGCATGTGCACATTGATCATGCAGGCCGCCTCCCCTACCTCCTCTCCGCCGGTTTCGACAAACCAATCTACTGCAGCCATCCCACCGCTCGGCTGCTACCTCTGGTCATGGAAGACGCACTTAAAATCGGGTTCACGCGATCACGTCGATTAATTGAAAAATTCCTTCATCACATTGGCAAGCAACTTCGCCCCATTGACTATCACGTTTGGCAATCGATCGAAGATGAAGTGCGAATTCGACTAAGCCCTGCGGGGCACGTGCTGGGATCGACAATTTTTGAGGTGGAGCTTCCTGACAAGAAACGCGTTGTTTTTTCTGGTGATGTGGGTAGCGGGAATGATCCGCTTTTGAAAAAGCCCGTGCTCCCAGATCACGCTGACTTGCTGGTTCTTGAAAGCACCTATGGAGACAAAATTCACCAGTCCGATTCGGATCGTACCAAGATCCTAAAACGAGTCCTACAAAGAACGTTGGCTGACAAAGGCGTCACCATCATCCCGGCTTTTAGTCTCGGGCGCACCCAAGCGCTCTTGTACGAGATGAACCTGATCTTTGAGGACTTGCAGGCCAGCCAGAGCAAGTCGTTACTAAAACGAGTGGACGTCATTGTTGATTCACCGTTGGCGTCTCGGTTCACACAGCTTTACAAAGAATTGAAACCCTACTGGGGACAAGAAGCCCAGCATTTGATGCAGACCGACGACCAGCCCTTGGTCTTTGAAAACCTAACGACCGTTGGAGACCATCGCGAACATCGCGACACGCTTAATTACTTAGACAAAAGCAATCTACCTGCGATCGTCATTGCCGGTAGCGGCATGTGTACCGGTGGTCGCGTCGTCAATTACCTAAAACGTTTCTTGGATCGTCCTACAACCGACATTGTCTTCGTTGGTTATCAAGCTGGCGGAACACCGGGAAACCATCTCTCACGCGGCAGCGATTGGGTACGCTTAGACGGTCGCCGCTATGAAGTCGCCGCCGACATGCACCGCATCAGCGGCTACTCAGCCCACGGCGACCAAGCCGACCTGATCGAGTTCGTCAGTCAAATGAAACAACCACCCGGCGAAATCCGATTGGTCCACGGCGATTACCAACCCAAACGAACGCTTGCGGAAAGACTAACGCAGATAGGTCATAAAGTTTCGATCTGATGACTAAACGACATCGCAGCCACAAAAAAACGCCAGGAGTCAAATGCAACCTTGACTCCTGACGCTTACAGGCTTCTCTCGTAACCTTAAGATTTCGTCCTCGATTATGCTTTTCGACCACGTCGGCTAGCGAAAACACCAGCGCCTAGTACGCCTAGAAGTATCGCTGAGGAGGGCTCAGGGATAGCCGACACGGTGCTCACGCCAATGTTGTCAATGACAATATCAATCGTTGAATTTGCGTCCTTGTTTGAAACCAATCGCAGTGCTGAGAAATTGGGGTTCACGCTAGGATCCAAAATGCTCAACAGGGGCGTGACTTCAATGCTACCAAGGCCTGATGAAGCTCCAGATGGAAAAGCAAAGACATTTGCCGAGCCAACAATGAAGCCATTACCATCAGTACCGTCAGTGTTAGCGACGAGAATAAGCTCATTGAAACTATCGGTCGTCGTGCTGGCCGCAGTTGAGTATTCAAAAGTTAGGGAAGCCGAGGTTAACAAAGGATTTCCAAGCTCCGGCTGCGCTGCCAATAGATCCGCGTAGGTAAGATCAAACAAACCCTGGAACGTGTCCCCGGTACCGATGTCGAACCGGACCGCATTCGCTGATCCACTCAAACCGGCCACGACCGTTGGTGTCGCATCGGTGAAGTCAAAGTCAGCACGAACGTTGGGCGTAGTGCTGCTATTGATTGCTAGACCACTATTATTCGGGCCTCCGCCGACATTGGTCTGAGCACCTTCAAAGTCATTGACGACGATCGAAGTCGTCGTCGCAGAGTGACCCACTGCGGGAATCAAAAGCAAAAGTAGTCCGAAAACAAATCTGTGAAACATAGGTGTTCTCCTAGGAACACGCGAAACCATTCAACGAACGCTGTTGATCATCTCGCGAAGGGGGGTAACTGATGGATTTCTGTGAAGAATGCGATTGCCATACTCGCCTCCGATGTCCCGGTGACTCCTCCAAATAATTGAAGTAGCCGTAAAGGACCAATCTAATCCACAAAGTGCCATTTACTGAGATTGTAGCTACTCGCAATCGCTGTGCAAGCGATTGCACAGCAATGCACAAAGAACCAGATTCCAAGGCTAAAACCATGCAGCCTACCGACAAGACATGAAAGCGCTTGCAATCCTACGCTTTGATCGATATACTAACATTGAGTGAAATAGCACGACCTTCCGGAGCGACAATGAAGCTAAACGCGCCCACTATCCAGGACATCGCTGATTACACGAATGTATCTATCAGTACGGTGTCTCGAGTTCTGAATGGCAAGTCAATCGTTCGTCAGGATACGAGAGTCGCCGTCTTAGAAGCAGCTAAAATTTTGGGTTACGAAGCAAATGTGTTTGCTCGCAGCCTGGCTGGCGGACAGTCAATGACGGTGGGCGTCGTCTCGAGAGAAATTGGCTGTACGCTTTATGACATGGTGATGCAGGGTGTGATTCGCGGCTTCGCGGGAACAGGGTATTCGCCCGTTTTCATCGAGGGGCAATCTTGCGAGGACTTTGGTAGCGATGTGGTCCAAAAGCTGATTAATCGCCGTGTTGACGGGATCATGACGTTGGGCGGCGACGAGTACTTTCCTGAAAACTTATTGAAGCACCTGCCGAAAGATTTGCCAGCGATCGTCATTGGCAAACAAGTCAAAGGATGGGAAGAGCGATCGGTCGTAACGGACAATTTTGGTGCGTCCTATAAAGCCTCTCAATTGCTCATTGAAAATGGACACCGCGATATCGCAATCATTCGCGGGGACATGAGTCTTCAGGACGCGGTTTGTCGTTACGACGGCTACTGCAAGGCCCTTGAAGACGCCGGTTTGAAGGTTGTGCCTGACTTGATTCAAAACGGCGACTTCTTGGCGCACTCGGGGTTGATGGGGATCCACGCATTGCTGGCGCGTGGGAAGCCATTCACAGCAGTGGTTTGCGGCAATGACCAGATGGCCATCGGTGCGAAGCTCGCTTTGCAAAGACGTCGCATTCGAGTTCCCGAGGACGTTTCGTTAATCGGCTTCGATGATGAGCCGCTGTCCGCTTACGTCTCACCACCTTTGACGACATTGCGGCAGTCGGGCGTCGACATGGGTCGAATTGCGGCCAAGGGCTTGATCGATCTGATATCCGCCGGTTCGTGCGACTTACCGTTGTTGGAATGTGAACTAGTAGAACGAGAGTCAGTCGCCAAACTGAGGTCCCCGTAAAGAGATATAGGCAGAGATAAGTTTTGCTGCCTGAAAGTTTGTTCGCTATCCAAGTGAGCGATGTTTATTGAGTTTAAGTTTTTGTTTTCCTTTCTATCAAGGTATTTGAGTCATGACTAAGAAACGCCTTCATCACCAAGGTTTCACGTTGGTGGAATTATTGGTTGTCATCGCCATTATTGGTGTCTTGGTTGGCTTGTTGCTACCAGCAGTTCAGGCGGCCCGCGAAGCTGCCCGGCGAATGAGCTGCAGCAACAACTTCAAGCAGATCGGATTGGGGCTGCACAATTATCACGCTGCCTTTAAGAAGCTTCCGCAGCAACGTACCGGTACATGGAATCCTGAGTTGTCCACGTGGCCTGCGGACTTACGGCAAGAAAACAATATGTTTCAGTTAAGTTTCTTAGTCGGAACCCTGCCCTTCATCGAGCAGCAAGCATTGTGGGAACAAATCTCCAACCCGCTTGGATCCAACTCTGATGGCACAGATCGAATGCCACCATGGCCAGCGATGGGCCCGACCGTCGATGTCAACGATCTTTACACTCCATGGGTTACTGAGATCGGTACCTTCCGTTGCCCCAGCGATCCTGGCGTCGGAGCCCCCGGATACGGGCGAACCAACTATGGTGCCAATTTGGGTGACTCCTACTTCATGGCAAATGGTATCTACGCTGCCTGGGACCACTCGACTTTGGTCACAGACCCGTCGATTGGCTGGCCTGAACCACGGGGCACCAACCGCGGTGCATTCTTCCCACGTCAACAGTTAGGATTTCGTGATTTCCTGGACGGCCTAAGCAACACGATCATGTGTGGTGAGCTGGCAAGTGACCTGGGTGATCGGGACAAGCGGACCAGCGTCATTACCTCGGTTACATCACCCGGTATTGATGAAAATCCACTTGCTTGCCGTCCCGGCGTCGATCCGCTCAGACCTCAGTTTTGGGAAGCTGGCAACCCGACACCCACTCAAACTTATCCAGAGGGAGCCCGATGGGCTCGTGGTTTACAATGGTCCAGCGCCTTTGCGATCAACAGCGGCGTTTACACGGTTCTGCCGCCCAATAGCGAAATCTGCACCGCATCTGACACGACGACTCAGTACTGGAGTCCGATGGATGGACAGGTCAACACGACCGTTTCGAGTCGGCACCAAGGGGGTGCCCACGTATTGATGGGTGATGGTGCAGTCAAGTTCATCACCGACAGCATCGAAGCTGGAAACAGCGGCGCACAGCCCACCAATCCTTGGACAGTTCAAGGTCAAGCAAGCCCCTACGGCTTGTGGGGTGCCCTGGGTACTCGGGCGAATAAAGAGATTATTTCCACCGAGCTCTAATACGGTTTACTCCCCTACTTGCTCCATCGAAAGTTCGACAATGACTAAGAAGTTAAGAATGTTTTGGGTCGCACCCGCCTTGGCACTTGTGTTAATCGGGTGCGACGACAGTTCGTCTCGATCAGTTTTTGATGAATCTGAAATGGCCAAGTATCGATCGACACCAGAATCCATTGAGGCTGCGAGAGCAGCAGCGAAGAATAGGATTCCTAGTCGAGCGGACTCGAAAAAGATGGCGGCAGAAGCTAGAGCAGCGGCCAAAGCCAATGCCACCGGCGACCGCTAGTCGATCAAGGTTCACAACACTTCATTCATCGAGGTCGCATCATTGATCCCTTTCCAGGGACGATGATGCGGCCTTTTTAATTCGAGTAAACTTTCTCCTTGGATTTGCTCGTTCCAAGATACGAGACACCTTTCGTTCATGAGCAAAAAATGAAGAACCTATGAGTGTTGGGAAAGCCAACAACCTTTCATCCACAACTGACGCATCGATCGCAAAAGGATAGTAATGTTCCATTGGTTAATTCGAGTTTCCCATCGAGTCTTGGGCTTTGTGTTCATTACCGCCATGTTGCCGATCCTCGGTTGCGAAGCGTCCCCAAATCAAATTTCGCTGCTGGATCCCGCCGAAATCTCTGGCAATGTTCTTCAACCGCTCAACGCCAAGGTGGAGCAATCCAAGTCAGAATCGCCCGAGTTAATCGTGCGAACGCAAGCCAATCAAGATTATCCAGGCGTTTCGATTCAATCATCCAAAGGCGAGTGGAATCTCGCCAAAACGCCGATCGTGTCGATGACCGTTCGTAACCTATCTGACCGGCCATTGGACGTGATGATGTCGTTGGAAAATGAGACAAGCGATGGGCAAAAAGGATGCTCCGCTCAGAAAGTGCAAATCTTGGAGGGCGAAACGTCGGTCTTGTCACTGGTGCTGGGTGACTGGTACGGCAATCGAAGCGACACCTTCGACCCCACCCAGGTTGCTCGGATTAATGTCATCATCGATCGTCACGAAAAGCCAACATCTTTTTCAATCGTGAACATCCGCGCGTCCAGCGTCGAGCAGCCGATCAAGCACATCCTGGAAAGCGAATACTTCGCGAACTTGGAACCTTTCTTTGGCAAGGGCGTGAACATTGGCAACACGTTGGAAGCTCCCAATGAGGGCGATTGGGGCGTCTCGCTCCAAGATGGTCAATTGCAAATCATTCGCGAAGCTGGTTTTGATTCCATTCGCTTGCCAGTGCGTTGGTCAGCACACGCAGCGGAGCAATCACCCTATGAGATCGATTCCAGCTTTAAACGAAGAGTGAAGTCTGTTGTCGATGAAGCACTCGAACAAGGCTTGCGAGTGGTTTTGAATGTGCACCACTACGATGAGATATTCGAGAACCCAACAGAACATCGCGAGAGGTTTCTGGGACTATGGCGGCAAATCGCCAGCGAATATGCTGACTATCCACCCGAACTTGCGTTCGAGATCCTCAACGAGGCTCACGGCAAGCTAAATTCCAAACTCTGGAATGAAATGGTCGCGGAGACCACCAAGATCATCCGACAATCCAACCCCGATCGCTGGATTGTGATTGGAGGAGTCGAGTGGAATTCAGTTAATGGTTTGCCGAGCTTAAAGCTTCCCAAAAATGATCCCAAGATTGCTTTGACGTTCCATTACTATTCCCCGATGGAAGTTACCCATCAGGGTGCACCCTGGATCGAAGATAACGCAAAGAAATGGCTTGGCACCACTTGGACTGGAACCCCGGATGAGATCAAGCAGGTGCAATTGGATTTCAATAAAGCGCTCACTTTTGGCTTCGAACACAAGACGCCAATCTACCTCGGCGAATTCGGAGTCTATCAAGATGCCGACATGGACACTCGAGTCAATTGGACGAGTGCGATTAGAAACGCCGCAGTTGAACGAAAGATGGGTTATTCATACTGGGAATTCTATTCACTCTTTGGCCTCTATGATCCGGTATCCAAAACTTGGCGAGAGCCCTTAAAGGCAGCAGTGCTAGACCAGTAACTGTCCTGTTGGCAACTGTTTTATAGATTTGGGTCAAAACGCGGGGATCCTGAGGTGCTCTCGTGTTCGGGTCTTAATTGGCGTTGACCGATTCGGGTTTGGGTTGAATCTCGAATTCGCAGGGTGTCACGTGACCCAGCGATGAATGGATGCGGTCGACATTGTAATAGCTGACGTAGGTTCGTATCTCTCTTAGTGCGTCAGCATGTCCAGCGTAGGCCTCCCTTGAAAGTTCTGTTTTGATCGTACCGAAGCAGCTTTCCATGAAAGCGTTGTCGTAGCAGTTTCCCGCAGCCGACATGCCTTGACTCATCGAAGCGCGAACAAGCATCGCTCGATATCGCTTGCCTGCGTACTGACCGCCACGGTCGCTGTGATGGATCAGACCGGCACCTGGTCGCCGTGTCTTGATCGCCTTCGACAACGCTTCGATCACCAGTTCTTCGGTCATCGTCTGTCTGTAGGACCAACCAACAATGCGGCGAGAGTAAAGGTCCATCAGCACCGCACAATAGCCAAGCGTTCCCGATCGAATCTGGATGTAGGTGATGTCGCCAAGCCAAACCTGATTGATTGCTATGGGTGTCGAAGCTTTAGCTAAAAGGTTGTCATCGTAGCCGAGCGGGTGCCGACTATTGGTCGTCCTGGGGGTTTAGTTCTTGGGCTGAATGGCCCATATTCCTTCCGGTTTTAAACAGTCTGGCCTTTCGGGCAACACCGCAAAGGACATCGCGGCGTCCCTGTTCGGCTGCGATCCGACGGGCTCCGTAACATCCCCGGTTCATCTAGTAGATTTTGTGAATCATGGGAATGAGTTCTCCATCCTTAAGTTTTCGGTTGCTCTTCACATCACTTCGCCAAGTATCGAAGCCGCTGCGGCTGGCGTTCAGTGCATCGCACACTCGTGCAGCTTTCAAGCCATCAGGTAAAACGATTTGATCGATGGCGGTGAAAGCATCGCTTATCCGTTGCGGCCGAAAATGGCCAACGCTTTTTTTAAGATGTCACGCTCCTGCTGGACCCGCTTTCGTTCTGCCTCAAGCTGGCGAACGCGGTCGTCAAGAACTTCGGCCGCCTTGCCCGACTGGCTGATCCGTCCACGTCGCCAACGGTACAGCATGTATTCCTGAGAGCCTCAGACGTTCGACGATCGACGCGGCGGAGTGACCGTCCAAGAGCATCTAAAATGCTGCTCCTTAAACTCCTTGGTGTACTGTCGACGACCGCTGGGGGATCCTGGTGAGGTCGATAATTGCTTCGATTTTGACATGGGCTTTGGTCTCCTGATTCCACCAGAATAAGCCCCCAAGGTGTCCGAAAAAACGCGAGCAGGTCAACGAACTCACGTATTCACCAGAAGCCTACGGCGGCAGTTCTGAGTGAGCATCGAACCCTTTCAGGAATTCCTATGCATTGTCAGCACATCCCTCTCAATCATCTGGTCAACGATCAGATGAATTGCGGTTTGAGGATCCATTGGAATTAGGTCATTTTCACGAAAGCGAGCTCGAGATCGCTTCACCGCTGCCATCACATTCTCTAGTGCAATCGGTAAGTTGTAGATCTTCCTCTTGTCATAAAAACCAACTGCCGAGCGGATCCCTTCTCCGACCTGTTTGCAGCTAGGGTTACTCGCGACGTTGGCGTCTTCAAAATGCAAGAGCAGCCACCAGTCAAAGCAAGGATTGGAAATCGCAATACCAACCCCCATTTGCTTGCATTGACGAACCACTTCGGTCAAGTTGGCAACATGGTTGGACCGGATCCAGTGATCCGTGTCTGTGACCAACCAAAACGCGTCGTCCCGGCCGATATCGTACTCCTCCTTGTACTCTTTAAGGCGTTCCAGCACCGACTGGGGTGAGGAAGCTCCGTCCTCTGTTTCAAGGACGCGGACCTGAACTCGCACCGAATGGAACAGACTGAAATATTGCTTCACGGCATACTGATCTTCTGACGCGATCACGATCAACGATGTATCCCGCACATGTTTTTCATTTCGGTCGATCGGACGTTTCTTCCGCATAATCAGCTCTGACCTGGGTCTTCCGCAAATCGGTGCAGTCGTGAGACATCTCCCACGAAAGGAATCGCACCGAAACGGCCCTGCAAGTAGCTTTTCTCAATTCGCAAATCTTTGCGAATTTTCATATCAGTAAGCGAATAGAGGTGAGTTTGTTGTTGCTGGTCTTTTTCGGCAAACCAAACTTCATCACGCCGCATGAGATCACGATCGAGCAGGTGAGTTTCATGAGTGGTAACAATCAACTGACAAGCACCCACGCAAGACTCAGAAAAGAACTTGATCATCGCATGCGCCAGTAAAGGATGAAGACTGCGATCAAGTTCATCAATCACAAAAACCTTGCAGCCGCTTTGCAAATGAAACAGCGCGGGCAGTAAATTGAGGAATCGTTGGGTCCCGTCCGACTCCTCACCAAACGGCAGCGCATAGTCGGAACCGTCGACGCTATGCGTCGATGTAACGTTCCGGCGGATCACGCGACTTGAATCATCGGGATCTAATTGCAGGCTCATGCCCGCGCCGAATGGAAACGGGATCTGCATCGGCTCGTCTTCGTCCAAGCCGTCGACGAGAGCTTCGGGAAGTTGTTCTCGATCAATGTAGGTTTGCTCGACGTGCAGCTTTCCGATCCCTGTCCCGATCGTATTAAGAAACTCACTGGCGAACGCGCGAAACTCCTCGTTCTCGTCCAAGTACTCCGTGATCCGAGAAAAACTGGCCTCGGCAGGAACAATGGTGAGACAATCGGTGAACCAGCCAATGACAGCATTCAGCAGACCACCACGACGGTCTTCCGAGAGATCAAAAATTTTATGAAGTAGGAGCTGGTTGTCTCGCACTCCCAGAACAAGCAAGGCTTCGATTGCCTTTCCTGATGCGGCATCATCGGAATCAAACTTTCCGAAATCGCCAAACGTAATCTCTCCGTTCTTCCGTTCAAAAAGATCCACTTCCTTTCCACGGTCGTTGGAGGCTGCCAGCCACTCGCTCTCAACTGCTTCTTTCGAGACATCAAATCCGTACACGAACACGCGATCCGCAACGATAAATCGAAACTCAAAAGAGGACGGTTTCTTCGGATCAGCAGTAAAGCGAAACTGGTTCAGCGGGATCCGCTTCATCGGCCCCGGTCCCTCGAGAATCAGCTCCCGTGCAAATTCCATCGCGCGGACCAAGTTGGATTTTCCCGCCGCGTTCGCCCCATAGATGACTGATGTCCGCAACACCTGCCGGTCTGAGGCCGGGATGGGAACGCAATGCTCTTCATGCCCCGTGTGAGCCTTGCTGGCAACCAAATTGAGCGTTTGCTCATCGCCAAAGGAGCGGAAGTTTTCGACAGAGAAATTAACAAGCATGGCATCGTTCGTGATTTTTTCTCGATTTTCGCACATCCAGTCTCTTGCGTCAACGCATATCGGGTACAATCGAGAAAAAATCACGCACTGGAGCCCCGCTACAAAGCGGTCGTAGTAGCAATGCCGATCACCCACATCCACAGCTATCTGGTTCAACCTGGGAAGAACCTGGACGTTACCGAGCTTTCCGCAGTCTCTGGAACCGAAATTAAGCTCGAAGGCAAGATATTTGAGATGATGAGCGAGATTTATGGTCGATCGGGTGGTGCCGGAGATCTTTCTGTTCGTTTTGCTTCCGACTCGAAACAGAATGACGCTCGTGACTTGATTGTGGACTACGCCGTCTCACCCACCGAATCATCGGGGCGTTTGATCGCTGAGCGGTTACAGAGTTTTACCGATGGCACTCCGGGGCTAGGGTTGCTGTTTCTAATTCGTGGCACCGAGGAGGAAGGTGCATCAACCCGAACCATCGTGTCCCGATTCCCTGCGGACGTGGGAATCTTGGCGGAAGTTCAAAAGTCGGGCCTTGAAATCGAGTATCTCGAGCAGGTCTTCATGAAAAGCTCGAAACGCTACAAGGCGGCGATTTATGAAGACGCCGATCCCAGCACGGGCTTTTGGAAAGGGCAGGTGGTTGACCGTCAGATCAATAGCAACGACGTGCGGGCAACAGCCGACTACTGGCTATTAGATTTCCTCGCTTCCGAGCTCTTCACAACATCAATTAGTGGGTCAAGACGGTTTGGCCGAATCATTAATCAAGCGATCAAGCGATCAAGCAGACGAGCGATCCAAATGATCGCGACCAACTTATCATGGCTGGAAAAATGGCTGGAAATTTTGAAGGCAAGAAAGTCAGCCCGGCGACGGTTGCCAAGCGACTTGGTCTCTCAAAGCCTGTTACAAAACAAATCAAAGCAGCTTCGGGCAGTGATGACGTTTTTCGCGAAGCGTTTCAATTGAGCCGAGTTTCAATGACCAGTGAACTCTCTTTTCAAACGGTTGAACTGACATCCGGGGCAATTATGACCGGACCGACAGAATCGTTTGATGAGCTATGGACAACAAGAGTCCTTGATGAAGACTCCGGGCTGAAGCTATATCAAACTCAAGGTATTGAATCGAACCGCAAGCTGCAAAAGCGTAAGCCATGACCTCGCTAGATTCTGTCTATCTGGAGCGGTTCAATAGCTACATCCGTCACGCTGTACCACCTTTGAAAGAACACCTGCAAAATGCTCTTTTGGGGGTTTCAGGTGTGTGCTGGGTCACGTCGAGAGGTAAGTCCATTGACAGTTTTTTGCGAAAGGCGAATCGCAAGACCGACAGCGGGCAGAGCAAATATGACGAACCGCTCCGCCAGATTCATGATCAGCTGGGAGGACTAGTGGTAGTCCGGTTTTTGTCCGATGTTGCCGAAGTCGAGAATCGCGTTACTGAGTATTACGGGCACATCGAGCGTCTTACAATCGAGCCGGAGTTGGCAAACGCTTTCGGATACGTTGGAAATCATTACACGCTCTTTGTTCCAACTGAGTTGAAACCAACCGATGGAAACAAAAACTATCCCGAGTTCTTTGAGCTTCAAATCAAAACTCTTTTTCAGTATGCGTGGTCTGAAACGAACCATGCGATTGGATACAAGGAGGAGGATCGTCTGACGCCTGACCAGCAAAGATCTCTGGCATTTGTTGCTGCACAAGCGTGGGGAGCAGACAAAGAACTCGATGAATTGCATCAACAAGTCAAGCAAACCGGAGCGTCCTGATGTTGAGTTGGATCAAGCTCGGAGTAGGAGTACTACACAATCGACGGTTGAGAGCAAGAGTTCTCGGCTACCGCCCAGGCATCATCTGTATTGTTCGGTCGACACAAGCAAACCGGTTTCTTTTTGTCGCGCCGACTGAGAAGCCCAACGCGTGGATGCCACCGCAAGAGGGTATTAAGGCCAATGAAACGCCCGAAGCTGCTGCAATTCGCTGCTTGAAAGTGGAGCTTGGAATCCCTGAAGATATGACGCACTTCCGAAGAACTATTTGGTTGGGATGCAAGAAAATTCCCGAGCAGCACGGTGGACGTGACATCGAGCACTCAGTCACACGAATGCGAGGAAAAGCGTACTACGCCGGCTTGATCAAGGTCGATGATTCAACGCGCGTCGTCGCAAATCCCGCTGAACTTGCCGACTTCGCCTGGCTTGAAATTGATCAGATACGAGAACGCCTAATGTCTAATTCAGAGCAGAAGCAGCATCTCTTGCGCCAGGCTTTTCAAAAGCTATGCGGGATTTCGATCTAAGTCAGATATTCGACTTTCGCATCCGAAACACCTAAGCATTGACAACACCACTAATTCAGGCAGAGGCGGTGCCCCTGTTTTAGCTGGGGCTTTTTATGGTGCGGTGCTAGCGGCAGATAGCAAGCGTGGATATGGCGAGCCATCGCGAGTAAACTGAATGCCAATTGCGACGAAATCTTGTCAATTGATCTACAGGGGCTTCATGATGTCACTTCTCGACCTCGGTCTTGGATTTGCACTACTTACCGTGGTCGCATTTTCTGCCGTCATCATTTCCACGTTGCACGCTGGAAAAAAGAACGGGCAGAAAGCGATCCAACAACTCACGGCAGATTTAAGTGGCCGTGATGCAAGCATTCAGGATTTGCGTAAGCAGATTGCAGATCGAACCGAAGAGGTTTCTGACTTCAAAGCAAAGCTAGCGGTCTGCTCGAGCAATACGGATCGGCTTCAAGTGGATTTGAACAATGCAGAACAAAGGATTGTTGAGCTAAAAGGCAACCTCAGCCGCTACGCCACGATTGACGATGCTGAGATGCATGCGAGCAATGTGACCAGAGCCGCCGAAGCTCGGGTCCAGGATCTGGACAAGAAAGCCACCAAGATCAAGTCCGATGCGATAGTAATGCGCGAACAAGCGTTGAGGTTGAAAGAACAGCGTGACTCACTGAATGGGCAAGTGAAGGGGCTCCAGGTATTTCTTGATGGCTGTAACTCGATTCAAAAGGTCCAGACTCAAATTGAGCAAAGCAAGTCCGATCACGCTGCAGCGTTGATTGCGATGGAATCTCAAAATCGGGAACGGGCCAACGAGCTGGCAAGTCAACTCAACGCAATCCAATCTGAAATTGAAAGTCGAAAGAAAGAGCTTGATCTCATCGACGAGGAGGCTGAAATGCAGTCTTTCGGCATCTTTCGCTCAAGGTTCGACTACGACCACTCTGACAAGTACCGCGAGGCAATGAAACAGTGTGTGAAGGATCAGAAGGCTATGGTCAAAGAGAAAGAGGCCTGCGTGTGTGCCACGACGTGGACAGTGGAAGGCAGCGAAGCAAAGGGACGAACGATGATCAATCGCAACATCAAGCTCATGTTGCGTGCGGTAAGTGGTGAGTGTGATGCCATCATCGCGAAAGTGAATCACAACAACGTCGAAGCCAGTGAAAAGCGTATCCAGAAGTGTTTCGAGGTAATCGGAAAGCTCGGAGACACGAACCAGATCTCGTTTTCTCCACGATACATGCAGCTAAAACTTCAAGAGCTGTTCTTGAATTACGAACACGCCGCCGCAAAGCAAGAAGAAAAAGAACGCGAACGAGAGATTCGCGAAGCGATGCGGGAAGAAGAGAAGGCGGCTAAAGAAATCGCGAAAGCCCAAGAATCCGCAGAAAAGGAAGAGGCCAGTAAAGAAGCGGCGCTCAAGAAAGCGAGACAGCAACTTGCTGCCGAGCACGGTGCTCACAACGCGAAGCTACAGGAATTGGTTGAGAAGCTAGAAAACGAACTCTCCGAAGCGATCGACCGAAAAGCCAAAGCGATTGCCCGCGCCCAACTCACCAGATCTGGCCATGTCTACATCCTCTCGAACATTGGAACCATGGGCGAAGGCGTTTTCAAGATCGGTATGACTCGACGTTTGGAACCTCTCGATCGCGTCAAAGAACTAGGCGATGCGTCCGTTCCGTTTCCTTTCGACGTTCACGCGATGATCTACTCAGAGGATGCCCCCGCTTTAGAGAATGCACTTCACAAACATTTTGGCGATCGTCGCGTCAATCTTGTGAATCTTCGGCGCGAGTACTTCCATGTTACCTTGGACGAAATTCGCGATGCAGTGGCAGAGCATTACGGCCTTGTTACATTTCGCCTCATTCCTGAAGCCGAACAATACCGCGATACGAAGGCTATGCGTGAGGAAGCAAGACTAGCCTCAGCATAAAGTGCTTCAATGCTGTAGGAATTGATCGGATCCCGTGAAGTCCTCCACCAACTTGAGCACGATGAAGCAGTCAATGCTCAGCAGGTTTACACCCATGCGGCGACACTCTTTGGTTTGACGCTGCAAAGACTTGGCGGCGGACGAACGCTCAAAGAGACCGCTCGTCAGATGGTCCAGCAGCATCGCGATCTGCTGAGGCAGGACAACCGCCGCGTTCGGCAAGACACACTTTCCGAAAGTGCGTCTGGATTTGTTAAAGCGAGAAGATCGCTGCCGCTTTCGAAAGTCGTCGGGTTCTACCAAGTCGTCTGCCAGAAGCTCGCCAAAGAGAGTCCCACGAAACTCGATGGCAAACGCAGCTACCCTCGGGTGTCCTATCGAAAGCGTCCCAAGACGACAAAGTTTGAAAATTCAACCGAGCTGAGACAGCAGAAATCCGCGAAGAAAAACGCAAGGCGGCTCTCGAATGACGAAAAGCAGATTGCATTGGGCGCAAGCCCTCCGGTTTTTCGGACCCTAATATCTACTGCTGACGCACCACTAGAACTGCTAGATTACATCCACGGTGACGGATGTAGGTCATGTCCACGACGGGACAAAATCAGAACGTAACCGATTTTCCGTACGAACCGGCTTTAATAACTTCTGATTGAACAATGTGCAAAGACAAAACATCCGTGGTGATCATTGGTGCTGGGCTGGCTGGCCTTTCCTGCGCGGTGGACCTTTGCAAGTCGGCATACAACGTCACGGTACTGGAAGCATCAGATCGTGTGGGTGGTCGCGTTCGCACCGATGTGGTCGATGGATTTACGCTGGACCACGGTTTCCAAGTTTTATTGACCGCGTACCCGGCCTGTCAACAATTGCTGGATTATGACGCGCTGCGTCTACGAAAGTTTGCCCCAGGTGCGATGATTCGCCAAAGAGGAAAGTTTCATGTTTTGGGTGATCCGTGGCGACGGCCCGGCGACACGATTGGCACGCTGCGAAACCCGATCGGCACGCTGGGCGACAAATTAAAGATCGCCAAGGTTCGGCGTACTGCACGCCACGGAACCTTGGATGATTTGTACCGGCGATCTGACCAATCAACGATTGACTACCTTCGGCAAGTCGGCTTCTCGGATTCGATGATCCGCGGGTTCTTTGAACCTTTTATCGGTGGTGTGTTTCTTGACGAATCGCTGTCGGTCAGCCGCCGTATGTTCGAGTTTGTTTTTCGTTTTTTCGCGGAAGGCGACGTCGCGGTGCCAGCCGATGGAATGGCTGCAATTCCTAGACAGCTTGCTGAAAAGTTGCCGCGTGGCACGGTGCGGTTACGGCAAAGCGTTACCAACATTGATGGCACTAAAATTCAACTTAGCAGCGGTGAATTGATCGAAGCGGAAACCATCGTAGTGGCAACCGAAAGCGATGCTGCGGCAAAGTTGCTGGGAATCAAATCTTTGAAGACGGCATGGAACAGCACCGTCAACATGTACTACGCCATTGAAGATGGCGTCAAGAAAATCAAAACACCCATGAATCAATCCAAGATGCTAATGCTTCGTGGCGATGAAACCGGACCGATACAAACAGCGACCGTTATCAGCAATGTCGCACCTGAATATGCATCAGCGGGAAAAGCTCTGTTATCTGTTTCCACAAGCGTCGCAGATGACAAAGATTTCCTAATTAACGACGCCACCTTGGATCAAGCGGTCCGCAAACAATTGTCCGATTGGATTGGCGATACCGCACAACTGCGGCATCTTGCCAATTACCGGGTTCCCTATGGACTTCCCCTTCGACCACTTGATCCAGTCGTTCGATCGATCCGAGTTTCCGACCACAGCGATGCGGTGATCAACAATCAGGATCGGATTTTCCTCTGCGGCGACCACCTCGAAACACCCAGCATTCAAGGAGCAATGAATAGTGGGCTGAGAGTGTCACAGGCGATTCGGGAATCAATCCCGAACCGCATTCACTAGCTCTCGATGATCTTTCGTTCGCTAAGCCAACGCTGCGGCCTATCGGATCACGCCGCCACTGCCACCGCCAAGGTCATAAGTTGCGACTACAGGAAGGATCCCGTAGATGCCATCAGTAAAGACTTGGCGAACGAAGTTGTCAAACAACTGAATCGGCGTACTTGGCAAGATGATTACGTCACCATCACGAATCCAAATTTCATCCGCCGGATGAGCCGTTCGACCAAGAATAGCACCGCGAACATCGACCAAAGTCGACAACAGTTCAAAGTTCTCGCCGCGACGGAAAATCACGACCTGACGCAGGTTGGCACCAATCGTTTGGCCACCAGCCATCGCGATCGCACCAAGAACCGTCGTGGGTGAATTGTCCAAGTTGTATCGCCCTGGCACGTTGACTTCACCCAGCACAAACACGTTATGGGGAGCCTGTTGCTGTAGCGAGGGCTCGACCTCGATGCCACCGACTTTTCTGTCGTAACGAAGGTTGATTTCCTGCTTTAGCTCGTCAAGCGTCAATCCTTGGGCTTGAATGCTACCAAGTTTTGGCAAACGAATTTCGCCCGCTGGCGTGACCGTTTGCGCAACCTGCTGAGGATCAAAACCACCCGCACCACTGATCGCTTCGCGAATTCGGTTTGCAGCAGTGCCAGTGTTAACAGGCGTTACATCAACCGCTGGCTCGGGGTAGAACTCAGTGTACTTTTCTTCCAAGACTTCTCGCAATTGTTCAATCGTTTGTCCGGCTGCATAGACCTGACCAATCAAACGAAGCGTGATCGTACCATCGGGTTGAATCTTCAGACCTTTCTCGAGTGTTCCACGAGTCAATTCTTCGTCGGCTTCCGATTCGATCAACAATTCGTCACCGACAACCAACCGATAAGCACCTTCACTTTTCAGTTCGGTAATCAAGAATGTGAAGTTGATTTGGTCACCAGTGCGAAGTCGATACTCGTGGATACGCTGTGTGCGAGCGGGCCCGGCGTATTCACCAGCTCCGTACATGCTGAACGGAGCGTCGTAGGGGCACTGCCAACATTGACACTTTGACTTGCATTTCGGTCCGATGCCCAATTTCATACCAGCGCCACCGATCAGGCCTTCGCCATCGCGATCAACACAGCCCATGCACTGATTGCACTGGGAAGGTGGCTGACAGGTTGACCCACAATTTCCGCCACAGGAAGACCGGCACGTTGAACCACAACTTCCTGCGCAAGCTGACCCGCAACTCGACTCACACGATGGTCCATGGGACAGCTGTGGCTCGTAATTCGGGTAAACCGCTGGGGACGAATGACGATGCGATACGGATGTCGTAAAGTCTGGCTCAGAAAGTGCGGGCGGGAAAAGCTCGCTATCATCCACACCGGGTGTCGACTCAATCATTTCGCTCGTACTGGGATAGCCCAGCGAGCTTCGGATCGAAGGTGGAAAGTTTGTTCTTGCTTCTTGTCCAACGGCTGTGAAGTTCAACGTCATGCCGAGGCACAACAAAAACAGAATTGGGCAAGTCAAGCGAATGTTGGGGGGGAACATTACGCATACTCTTTGCTTGCTCGGCGACGTGGGAACGTCATCCGATAGGGAGGAAACCAGAGGGGATGTATTGTGAAAGGGAACGAATGAACGGGAACGAAACTTAAAAAACTAGCGGCGTCCAAATGGAAAGAAGGAACGAAAACTAATACGTGTTTTCTCTTTTTCCGGCTCCACATTTGTTGCGGTCGCCTTCGACGATACTGGACTTGGAACCGCATGAATGGTTTGCGGCGTCGGACGATAACTGGCAGCAAATTGCCGGGGTGGTAACTGAACGATCGCGGTATCATTCAGCAGCGATGGATTGTTCAAAGCATTAAGACAATGCTTGGCCAAGTCGTAATCGCCACCGCGACGTGACGCATCGAGCAGCACTTGATATCCAGCCCTAGACGGTTTCAACGCCACGCTTTGCTTCAGCGACTGAATCGATTGATTGACCAAACCCTGTTCCAACAAGGTACGTCCGTATTCGCGATGGGCCTCCGCGTTGGCAGGGCAAATCTCAATTGCCGCACCGTGATAGATCAAGCTAACCGCTCCTGAATGAATGTCAGCGCGTGATAGAACTTGTTTTTCAATCAACCCCAGTAACAACATCGACTCAGCAGCCAAAGCCGAATCTCCGGCGGCGGAAACCAATTTCGTTCGGGCTAAGTTCAAGTAAGCATCCGTTGCCTGCACCGCTGAAACATGCTTCAAATCTTTCGATTTTAAGATCTCCGTTTCATGGACAGCGACCATCCGCTGGATGCTTCGCCAATCCACTGTAGTTGTGATTCCTTCGAAGTCCTTCGATTCGCGTATCGCGTTCTGGGCGACTCTTAAGTCCCCAGCGTGTTGGTTGCCACCACGGATCGCGTCTTCGATATCGACCGATAAACGTAGTGCTTCCAAGGCATGTTTCTGCGCGGTGTGCGTGGCTCGTTTTCGTAAACGTGACCGCGAATCGGCGAGCGCGGCTCGCGCAAGTTTCCCGAGACGTCTCGCGTGAATCGTTGAGGTGGCTGTTGGGCTGGGTGATTCAGCAGCAGGAAGCAATTGTTCATGCTGCGGAGGTTGCAGGTCATGAACCGAGAACATCGTGAAGCCTTCCGAGTTGACAGCGCTGCCGGTTGAAGACTTCAAGCTGCTCGACTCGGGTTCAGACGCTGAAAAGTTCGCTGGCAATTTCGGAACATCACTCACAATCACATTCAACTGCGATTTCGTCGAAGCAGGTTCAAAATCTGGGGCTTGCACATTTACCGCGTCGGTGTGAACAGGGCGGCCAACATGATTGATAGAATGCGTTGATTCAAATTCACGAGTAACATCGAACTGTGATTCGACGTCTGATGGCATGCTTAAACCCGCCTCAAAATCTTTTATCGAATCAAGTGCTCGCTGGGGCTCATTTAGCCGCACCATGTCCGCCAAAGAATCAGGTGCAATGTACGGCTTTAGATTTTCGCTAGACGTACTCGTCCAAGGATGTTTCGCATATGACGGTTTGCTATTCTCTACATCCGCACTCGTCGTTCCCGTTACGCGGTTTGCTTCGGAAGGTTCTACACCGGTGCGATCAACGCCCATCGTAATGACGGCACTGGAAAAGGGAGCTTGAAACGTCACACGCTCAGAAGCAGGAACGGAGTGCAGCAGCATGCCGGTTTGACTCGGCGTAGTTTGACCCGCTACCGGCCGAGAATTTGCTGTCGAAGACATCTCACCGATCGCATCTGTCGTTGTGCCAGCGCTAGCGACCAGCGTGATCATGGCTGCCAGGGCAAGCCGCTTAGACGCTTTTTGTGAGCTGTGCTTATCGTTTCGATCATCCATGAAAAAATTGCTCGTTGATTTGACGGAACCAATAAACCACTGCAACGCAGCGGCACATCGGGGGGGTGGTCCTCAGGAAGACAGATCGGCCGCGCGATAAGAGAATGGCAAGCGAATTGACGACCGATTTGACAGCAAATCAATTCGACCACGATCCAGGTGGAATGACCCAGCCCAGCGTGTCATCGCGAACATCCCTGACAAGATGACTGCAACGCACAACACTTACAGGCCGACCCAAAAACCGCCTGGATAACAACAATCGTTAGAACCTGCCCGCTGATCGGGGCTGTTGAAACTGGTTATGATCAGAAAATCGTAGGGAAACCGACTAACATCAGTTTCGATCCCCTCAAGCCTTCCCCCAACGCAAATCAGTTTTTCAAGCTGGGTGATGTCGCTCGGGTCTCCGAGCCCAGCGTTCATGGCTAACACACCAAAGTGAACAACTGACTTGCCCTGAACCTTTCCTTACGAACCTTCGCTTACGAGCCTTGACACATAAACTTCGACGCCGCCTTCCCTCTGGACCCACCTATCATCGACGAACCCCTTGATCTCATCGCAGTCTGCGCATTTGGCCTCGAAGCCGTGGTTCGTCGCGAGCTTTCCGACTTGGGAATTGAATCGACGATCGTCTCATCGGGACGAATTCTTTTCCACGGAAACTGGCAAACGGTTGCGACTGCGAACTTGTGGCTTCGCACCGCCGACCGTGTTCTTCTGCGGGTAGCCGAGTTTGACGCTGCCGATTTTGACGCACTGTTTGATACCACCGAAGCAATCCCATGGGGCATTTACATTCCAAGCGATGGCTTGTTCCCCGTTACCGGTCGGTCTGTCAAATCGCAATTAACCAGCGTTCCAGCGGTTCAGCGAAGTGTTAAAAAGGCTATCGCCAAAGCACTGCAGCGCGACCATGCTTGCGAAGACCTACCGGAAAGTGGTCCCTTATTTAAGGTTGACGTAACCCTTTTGGATAACGTCGCCACGCTGACGATTGATACAACGGGCAACAGCCTGCACAAACGCGGCTATCGCACTGACATTTCCGTGGCTCCGTTAAAAGAAACTCTTGCGGCGGCAATGGTCCAACTTAGCTATTGGGAAGCCGGTCGACCTCTGATCGACCCTTTTTGCGGCAGCGGAACCGTTGTGATCGAAGCCGCCATGATTGGCCGTAAGATTGCACCAGGCCTCCGACGCAACTTCTCGTTTGAATCCTGGCCAAGCGTCGACAGTCAAATTGTCGCCGACTTGAAATCGGATGCTGTCACCAAACAACAAACGACTCTGGATTGTCGTCTAGCCGGAAGCGATATCGATGGCCGTGTGCTTCGGGCAGCACGCGATAATGCCCAACGTGCCGGTGTCGAGAATGAAGTTCATTTTGAGGTCGCCGATGCGACGCAAGTGACCAGCAAACGCCGTTTCGGTTGTTTGATCACCAATCCCCCGTACGGACGTCGACTGGGTGCCAACGAAACCTTAAAAGGAAATTCACGCCCAAACCCCAAAAGCGACATCGCAAAAAAGTTCCGTCCTTACAGTCGCGAACTGGACGAACTCTATGGAAGTTTACCCAATGTCTTTCGCAAACTTTCGACTTGGTCGCATTATGTCCTAACGGCGTATCCGAACTTTGAATCGTTGGTCGGGCGAAATGCGGATCGTAGACGCAAACTTTACAACGGTCGCATTGAATGCACGTACTATCAATACAGCGGGCCAAAGCCGGTCGAACAAACCAAAGAACGCGATGGCGAAACGACCACGTTGATCCACGCCAAAGGTGACGCTGCGTTTGGATCCCTTGGCGACAAGGCCTCGCATCAGGCCGAATTGTTCACCGCTCGCTTAAACAATCGATCGAAACACCTGCGACGTTGGCCGACGCGGCGTGACATCACCTGTTTTCGTTTGTACGAAAAAGACGTCCCAGAGATCCCATTGGTGGTTGATCGCTACGAAGATCATTTGCATATCACCGAATACGAACGCCCCCATGATCGCAATCCGGCGCAGCACGCAAACTGGTTAGAACTCATGGCGGAAACCGCCGGGAAAGCTCTAAATGTTGTCCCCGCTAAGGTCCATCTGAAAACACGAATCCGCCAACGAGGAAAAACTCAACATGAGAAAGTTGATCAGACTGGAAATCGAATTGAGGTGCAGGAAGGCGGCCTAAAGTTCTTGGTAAACCTGCAGGATTACGTTGATACAGGATTGTTTCTAGATCATCGCCAGACGCGATCGATGATTCGCGACGAAGCGAAAGACAAGCGATTCTTGAACTTATTTGGCTACACAGGATCTTTCTC
>CAYVAN010000039.1:520-4471 GCA_964449225.1 uncultured Rhodopirellula sp. | reverse complement strand
CTTACCGTCGATCTGTCTAAGAACTACTTGGAATGGGCTAGAGACAACATGCGGCTGAACAAGTTCGTTGGAGATCAGCATAACTTCCTAGCCACCGACATTCGCCAATTCCTAGCTGATCATGCCCCAGGTCACGCCTACGATTTAGTCATGCTGGACCCACCTACGTTTTCCAACAGCAAACGCACCGAAGAAGACTGGGACATCCAACGCGATGCGGTGCCTCTTATCAATCAACTTTTGCCACTGGTGTCCAATGGAGGCGTGATTTATTTTTCAAGCAACTTCCGACGATTCAAGTTTGACGAAACAGCCGTGATCGCAAGCAGCATTCACGAAATTAGCAAGCAAACCGTCCCCGAAGACTACCGTAACAAACGCATCCACCGATGCTGGCGAATTGTGAAGTAGTCATAGTGAACCCATTTAAGTTCGATTCAAAATTAACATGACAGAATTTTCACGAGGCCCCTACCCTGCGACACGCATGCGACGCCCCCGTCAACATGATTGGTCACGACGCATGGTGGATGAGAATCAATTAAGTGTTAGCAACCTAATTTGGCCGCTTTTTGTTTTTGATGGCCCGGGCCGTCAATCCATCGATAGCTTGCCAGGTGTGGATCGACTGGGCACTGACCAAATCCAACGTGAAGTTGAACGAGCTGTTGGACTTGGCATTCCTGCTGTTGCCATCTTCCCAGCCACCGACCCGTTGTTGAAGACCGAAGCGGCGTCCGAAGCAATCAACCCCGACAACTTGGTTTGCCGAACCGTTCGGAAAATCAAACAAGCGATCGGTGATTCCATCGGAGTGATTTGCGATGTCGCCCTGGATCCCTACAGCAACCACGGACAAGACGGATTGGTAAAAGATGGCTACGTCGTCAACGACGAAACGATCACCGTCTTGCAACAACAAGCAATCGTTCAAGCCCAGGCCGGTTGCGACATCATCGCGCCGAGCGACATGATGGATGGCCGGATCGGTGCAATTCGCGAATCACTTGATGAATCAGGGTTTAGCGGTGTTCAAATCATGTCGTACGCCGCCAAGTACGCCAGCGCTTTCTACGGCCCATTTCGTGACGCGGTTGGATCATCGGGCAATCTAGCTGGTGGCAGCAAGGCGACGTACCAGCAATCTCCGACCCAGTCAGACGAAGCATTACACGAAGTGGCGTTGGACCTGGCCGAGGGTGCCGATAGCGTGATGGTCAAGCCGGGAATGCCCTACCTGGATATTGTTCGTCGAGTTAAAGACACCTTTGCTGTACCGACCTACGCGTATCAAGTAAGTGGTGAATACGCGATGATCTGTGCGGCGGCGCAAAACGGATGGCTTGATCGAAAGGCCTGCGTGATGGAAAGCCTGATCGGATTTCGTCGAGCCGGTGCCGATGGTGTGCTGACCTACTTTGCACCCGAAGTCGCCCAATGGATCCATGAAACAAAGTCACGATGATGAACGAGCGAAGTCAAGAAAATCTGAGTTTCGCTTGGCACTGGGAAACCACCCGCATTGCTGATCGCGATCTGCCGCTAGCGGTTGCTTCCGACCCCGACGGCATGTTAATCGACGCATGCGAACGCCAAGACGCGGGTGAACAAGGCGTGATTGATCCGTTTTGGGCAGCCACATGGCGTGCGGCATCAGGGCTGGATCGATATCTGAAACGCGTTCCCATTGACGGAACTAGAGTCTTAGAAGTCGGGTGCGGCACTGGACACGCAGGAATCGCAGCTGCGGTGCGTGGTGCCAATGTTACCTTGACCGACGGTGTTGATGATCCACTCGCATTAGTTGAAATGAGCGTCAAAAAAAACAACCTTCATTGTCAAGTTCAGCGATTAAGGTTTGGGCAAGACGAAATCGACGGCGATCGCTTTCCAATTATCTTGGGTAGCGATGTCACCTATTTGCGAACGCTTTGGCCAGAATTGATCCAGTGTCTGCAAACGCACTTAGCCGACGATGGGCAAGTGCTATTAAGTGACCCTTATCGAATCATCGCGAATGAATTTCGCCAGTGGATTAAAGATCATCCCTGGCGATACGAAGAACACCAAATGGATCTTGATGATGATCCAGAGCATCCCATTCGCGTGATGCGATTAACTCGCAGCACCTAAATCATCGCCGGATAGACTGGTGCAAACGCTTCTGGGCATGGATCATGAAGGCTGTCCAAGACCGTGCCAATTACATAGCTTCCGCCATTAATGGCACGAGCATTAGACATGCAGAACGTCACATTGAATTCCATTCAAAGTGACGCGGTCCAGATGGTCGATTGAATGCTGCGACTAAGTCGATGCGGCCAGCTTTGCTTCCTCTGACGCAATCATTTGCGCTAAAATGTCTCGCAAAGAAACACGGATATCCCAGTCGGGATAATCGCGACGTAGCTTTCGCAAATCACTGATGTAACAGATATGGTCGCCCTTGCGATTGTCTTCTCCCAGCTTGAAATCGATCTTGTGACCGCCAATTTCCTCAATGAGCGAGATGCATTCCAGGACGCTTGCTGCATTTTCGCGCCCGCCACCGATATTGTAGACCTCGCCTGGTCGCGGATTCTTTGAAAATGCCTCGAATGCCTTGACCACATCACTGCATTCAATCTGGTCGCGAACTTGTTTGCCCTTGTAGCCAAAAATGGTGTACGGCTTTTTCGCGACTGCAACGTGAACCAGATAGCTAAGGAATCCGTGCAGTTCAACGCCGCTATGACTGGCACCGGTCAAACATCCACCGCGGAACACACCCGTTTTCAAACCGAAATACTTACCATATTCCTGAGCCAAAATATCAGCGGCTGCCTTGGATGCACCAAACAATGAGTGCATCGTTTGATCAATCCGGCAGTTTTCATCGATACCGTGGAAGTCTTTTTCGTCTGCATACTCCCATCGCGTGTCCTGTTCTTCCAGCGGAAGTTCATTCGGTGCATCACCATACACCTTGTTGGTACTCATGTGACAAAACACGGCTTCCGGCGCGAATTGCCGAGTGCCTTCCAGCAGGTTCAATGTGCCGTTCGCATTGACCTCGAAATCCAAAAACGGAATCTCGGCGGCCTTATCATGCGACGGTTGCGCGGCGCAGTGGATAATAAGATCAGGGGTTTCATTCTTAAACAGATCCAAGACCTTTTCGCGATCACGAATGTCAATTGAAACGGTGCGAAAGTTCGTGGTCTCTTTTTCAAGCTGAGACTGATTCCACTTTGTGCTGCCGTCAGGACCAAAGAAAGTCGCCCTCATATCGTTGTCGATCCCAATGACCTCATCACCAAGAGCATCCCAATGACGGACAGCCGCTGAGCCAATTAAACCACTTGAACCTGTAACAATGACGCGCATCGAACGAATCGCTTTTCTGTTGAAATCTTGCTGATCTAGCCACACGGGGCAACAGCCAAATAGTGTAATCGCAGATTTCCTGTCTCAAACCCGATTCAAGCCACTCAGTTGCAAAAGTCGCCGAGACGCCTTATCGCGATGGCTGAAATTCACTTGGAAGATTGTATTCTTTCGATTGTGCCGCCTGACGCGTCGTCACAAGGATTCGCCAATCATCGGCTGCCTCCATCACCACCCAAATCAGGGACTGTTTGATGTCCGCTGGACCACTCGCTGATTGATCGGGATTTGCCGCGACGACCAAGTCAGTTAGCACCTGCCTTAAAGGTAGATTCTGCTTTCTAAAGTCTCGGATTTGCTGGTTTTGAGTAATCCCCATTAACTGCAAATCTCCCCCGACAATCTCGATCGAGGGAACTTTATTTCCCGACGGTAGCTGTTGTTGGAGCGAATCTGTGATCGCATCGATTGCAAATTCCAATGATTCCTGTCCGAACGAGACCGACATGGGTTTCCCTAGAATCTGGTTGATCGTAAGCAGTTCGTTACTGATGCCGTCTGCGCCAATTCCCTCACTGTCTTGGG
>CAYVAN010000039.1:0-510 GCA_964449225.1 uncultured Rhodopirellula sp. | reverse complement strand
GTCTTGGGTATTCATCGCTAAAACGGAAGCGAACGATAACTGCGGAACGGCAACGGACGGCAAGTAAACGTTGGCGATTGCCGTGCGATCATCAACGCCGACTCGAACGCGATCGGTGATGAAGCGAACCATTGAAGGAAACCGCTTTGCGAGCGGTAGCCATGACTGATCAAGGCTGGCATTAACAGAAACCTGATCTGCCCACTCCGGCCATTGTTGAACCTTTTCACTGATCAACTTTGCAAGGGACACTTCCGATATTCCGCCGGATGCTGAAATTCTGATCTCGGAATACACCTGATCCATTTCCGATCCTTGAACCGGAGCGTTTGCTTCCAACAAAAAAGCAGACGTGCGAGGAATTAAGAATCGTCGCAGCGGGTCGATTGCTTGTGGCATGGATTGTTCTAGCAGTGATCGACCATCAGCAAACAGGAAATTTGAGTTTACTAGGACGCAAATCTCAGCAGCCTGATCCGTCGCATCCCACAGGGATCTTGACGATCGGGG
>CAYVAN010000038.1:0-26814 GCA_964449225.1 uncultured Rhodopirellula sp. | reverse complement strand
AGCCGACAGCGCTATCGGCTCGGAGAGCCGAGCGACAATGGGGAACACTCCAAAGCGAAAAAACTGAGTTGCCCTGGGGTCTTACGCGTCAAAGTCATCGAGTTGGTCAATTAGATCGTCCAGCCCAGCATCACTGACGTTCGATTGAGCCTGGCTTTCCCGAGTTTGGCTGAATCCTTGATCCTGAGGGAACGATTGCGATTCGTTGACAGGCTTGTTCTCAACTTTGGACTGTTGCGGCTGCGATTGGATCGGAGCTTTGGAACGACTTGACGACAAAGAGGCTGCGCCAAGGGAAAACGTCTTCACAGACTGAATCGTCCGCAATCGATCAAGTTGGTTTAATAAGTCGTCGACCGCGATGACTTCACAAAGATTGATCGCATAGATTTTTCGGCCCGTCTCCTGAAACGCATTCGCTGACTTGTGAAACGGATCGATGGCATGGGGACTGCGCACCCCTGTAAACCCAATTCGTTCCAAATCCGACATCGTCTGCTCGGGCGAGGTCCAAGTTAGCACTACTGCCGATGTACGGATCGACGACAGGGTTAGCTGATCGGTGGAATCGCGATCGATCTCTGCCAAGGGTGAAACCAACACTAAGTCGATGCCGGGGCGTCCTGCCAAGTTGCCAACGATCGATTCGATCATGTTTTCCGATTTCACGCCAAGCCCTGACCTGGAAACCAGGACGACGTTAAGTCGGTCAACCACAATGCTGCTCGCGATAAGCGTTGCATGGCTGCAAATGAGGTTGAACCAGGTCGTAGAGTTCGAACCAGTAGTCACGCAAGTTACCGATCGAAGCCAAGTTGCGACTCCTTAAATCATTTTCGACAAGGCTGCGAACGGCGATGCTGGCTTGACGGACTTGCCAGAGCGTCAGGTCGTAAATCATCCGAGGTCTGATTCTTGTGCGATACAAAACAGGTATTCCGCGCATCTTCTGATGGCTGGTCACTAAAACAGAAACTCGTTCACCAGCGATAGAAGTTAGCAATTGTTGAAAAGCCAATAACGAAAGTTGCTCGGCTCCGTCAACGACCAGCAATGTGTTCGGCGAACATGTTTTCAAAGCCTTGCGCAGTTGCTTCGAAACAGATCGGCTATGACGAAGACTCGCTAGGCGATGGCCGGACTCGCAGCGTACGAAACAAAGATGCTGCGTCGATCGAAAGTTTGGCTTTAACCTCGCAACGAGCGATGAAACCAAGGTCGATTTTCCGCTGCCGTGCTGACCAAGAATCTGTCCAGATCTTTGTCGTAAAAACAAATCAATTAACTGATCCATCAAAGCTTCATCGTCGCAGCAGAACGGAATCGCTCCCGGACGAACCGCTGCGGTCCGAAAAGGATTGGATTCAATTGACCAATGCTGGTGAGATTGAATCGACCGACTACTTCGATCCACGAGAACTCTTCGATGAATTTAGGGGCGAAGTAGAATCCGAGAGTGACGTTGAATCCGTCGGTCGACCAACGTCGCTTTTCGAATGCTTGACGCCGCGAAACGCGGGCAGTCGACGTGTCACCAATCTCCCACCCTTGGCAGTATCGGCCAACGGGTAAGCGCCTGGCGAAACCAAGTGGAAGGGCTGCTCGGCTAAAATTTCGCGTCCGTCAGTCAAAAATAACCGTAAACGCAGACACCACCGCAGGTGAATAAGATGCCCGTGATAGCTCAACGGGGATGCAGGTAAATTGCAGTGGAGCGAGTGATGATCAGAAAGTCCTTTCTGATCGGCATTGCCCTCCGGCTTGCTGATTCCCAATCGGCGGATCTGGCTTTCACCGATTCGATGAAAATGATGGACATGCAGGTCTTCATCGCCTTTGCCCTCAGTGTGCCACATCACGGACACTTCGACTGATTGGATCTCGTTGATAGAGATTCGGCTAATTCGCCATTTCGCAGTCAGTTCACCGCCAGCCTCGTAGACTCCGTCCTCACGACATAGCGTGACATTTACCGCGGGCTGCGCTTCGGCGGCAAACCCTGTGGATAAACGACGACGGGAAAACTTCGGCAAAACGATGGCCACGGACGAGACGCTCCAGTAACAATAATCTTCCAACGGATGGCATTGTGGGTGCCAACGAACGAATGCATGACATCCGCAGGCAGCTCCAATGACAATTGTTGCTCCCATGCATGCCTAAGGTCAACGGTTACATCGCGTTCCTTACTTAAAACCTGAACAAAAGATTCATGCTTTTCAACACGAACGTCGGTACCTTGTCTATAAAACGTTTCTTCCTCACAGCTTAACTGGACACTGAGGCGTTTGAGCTTCATCCGGCCCATCTGCTGAACCACCAATTGATACGATCCGCCGGGATAAAGCGGGTGCTCGCTGATTTCGACGATTGTCGGTCCGACGCCAGCGGTCTGGCGCAGTTGGGTCAGGAAATACTTGAACGCCCAGTAGCCAATCATGGCGAACGGAACCAGCAGGATGGTTAGAATCCAACGCGGATTGCCGTGCCAAAATCCCGATACCGCGACCGCCAATAGTACAAACCAAACTGAATTCCAAAGTAACGACAAGGTTGCTGGCCCAGCGATCGAACCTGGTGGATTTTCCGCCGCCAACCGGTAAGCCAGTCGTTCACCTGGACTATCGTTAAGCGTCCGACCCTGCGGAACGCTGGGCAGCCGCCCAATGTCATCTTCGGCTGAAACTCGTTCGGATTGCGATGGTCCGATCAGTTCAATTGCTCCCCGTTCGATCTTGCTGGCCCGATCCGCCAGCACGCTGCGGTATTCGTCGCTAGTACCAAACCGCATCAATCGGTAGACCAACGACGCAACACCGGTCGCGATGGCGACCAAACATAAAACGCCTAGCACCCAAGTGCCCAGCGGTGTTGACATCGCGTCGGTGCGAGGAAGATTCGCTGGCAGATTAACGGGTGAGAATCGGTTGATCAGAACGAGCGATAAACCGAAAACACCGACCAGAAACAGCATGGCGAAGAAAGCAATTTCACCAGCGGTGCTAGAAACGCCGCCGCCTAAATTTCGGTTGCCACGTTTCTTGCTCCAAGGTTGAGTCAAGAAACGCATCAGCCTGGCCCGTCGCAAACGCGACCGCGATGGCCACGTCGGCTTGGGCTGTTTTTCGGCTGTCACCTGTTTCTCGCTAACTAAATCTTCGCGTTGGTCTTAAACGTTGGCAGTTTGACGGCTGGGTCGATAAAAGCCCAACTTTTCAAGCGCCGCGTAAACTTCGTCCAGCGTCTTTTCACCAAAATTGCTGATCGACAAAAGACGCCGAGGGGTCGCGTGAAGCAAATCGCGGACGGTCAAAATTCCTGTCTCTTCCAAGCAATTGGTTGTGCGAACCGAAAGCCCCATTTCGGCAATGCTGAGGTTCAATCGTTCGCTGCGAAGTCGTGCGTCTTCTTCGGCTTGAATCAGTGGAATGCGTGTCATTACAAAGTCCTTTTTTGTTCGTGCAATTCGTTCGGCAAGGCGATCTTTTCGCCATTCTCACTCGACACCATCATCCTGGCGTACCGGTGCTAAAAGCCTAGGCGATTGGTGAATAACGAGGAAGACACGCAGCCGCCTTGCAGTCGTATTTTTCGCCGGATTTCCAAGTCGAATGCTAGCAATGCAGCGTACTGACATTGCGAAGAAACATCTTGCCCCGAAATGAGGATTTTCGTTAAAGCCAACGCATCGCCCGGATTTTTCCGACTGCCCAGGACTGGTTTTGATGCTCCGACATTCAATCGATACTCAATTTGCACATCTCTTGCCGCGCAAGGCAGTGCTCAACAGCGCTTTGATCGCCGTGGGAGTTCTGTTTCTGCTGCTGCCCCGCGTTGCGATGGGTCAGGCGATGGCGTTTCCAGGCGGTGCTGACACTCCGCCAAGCCTCAAAGGTCTGCCGAAAAATCAAAATGGGCGGGCACCCAATCCTCAAGGCAAACTCGGTAGCGGCGGCAGTTTGCCGCGGACCGCTGGACAGGAACATCGGGTCTACGACCTGCGTCCCTACACGGGTTACCTGACCAAGCACGATCACCCTGAACAGGCTGTTATCGACTGGGTGCTACGCGAAACCGGCACCGATGTCTGGTTCACAGCACCGTTTGGATTCCTGAACGCCGATCGTGAAAAACTGTCGATCTATCACACCTCGGAAATGCACCAAGTCGTTTCAGGAATCGTCGACCGATTTGTCGCAGGCGAAAAAGAGCCGCAAGTGATGAACCTGAAAGTCATGACCGTTGGCAATGCGAACTGGCGAAGTCGTGCCCACATGCTGATGCAACACGTTTCGGTTGATTCCCCCGGCGTGCAAGCTTGGTTGTTAAGCAAGGAAAATGCCGCACTGGTGATGAACATCCTGCGTCAACGTTCAGACACCCGTCAGGTCCAAGATTTGAATCTGACGATGTTCAACGGGCAAACGGAAAAGCTGGCCAGCACACGTGGCCGCAACTACGTTCGCAACATTCGCCCGGCCGCCGCTGGCTGGCCACCCTATGAACCGGAAACTGGCGAGGTCCAAGAGGGATACAAGCTTTCAATCAGTCCGCTGCTTTCGACCGACAACCGAGCGATCGATTGCGTGATCAAGGCAGAGATTGACCAAGTCGATAAGTTCAATCATGTCGATTTAGAACTGCCGCTTCCTAATAACCAAGTTCATCGGACTCGGATCGATGTTCCGCAAGTGGTTAGTTGGCGTTTACACGAAAGATTCCGTTGGCCATCAGACATGGTGTTGCTGCTTTCCTGTGGAGTCGTTGCCAGTCCAGAGAGAACGAAATCAGCGATCCCACTGCTGAACATGGACGTCTTAACTGGATCAACATCCGGTCGAGCCGATGCGTTGATGTTCGTCGAATTTCGCGGGCGAGCTTCAGAGAATCTAACCAGCGTCCCGATGGCTCCAGCATCAGCAGGACAGCCGCGAATAGGCCAAGTTGGCGGAGCGAATCGCGGTCGGTATTAATCCGCGGTCGGTATTAATCCCTGGTACCCGGTGTTTTCTCCGCTGCTAGAATGCGGGTCGCCTCGATTGGGCGATTCACTGCATTTCTTTGCCTGTCATTGGCTCTTGGCCGCTAATCTTTATGGAAAACCCTTCGCCAAAACGTGTCGTTATTACGGGAATCGGCGTCGTTTGCCCGCTTGGGAACTCGCCCGATTCACTCGTTCAGAAATTGCGAGCTGGCGATAGCGGAATTCGCGGGCTGACCCAAGTGCCGCAAGGTGTGCTATCGATTGATCACGGTGCGGAAGCGGTCGATTTTACTGGCGACATTGCGGACTACGGTCCCATGGATAAGAAATTGCAGCGAACGATTCGCAAAGGCAGCAAGGTGATGTGCCGCGAAATCGAAATGGGTGTCGCCGTCGCTCAATTAGCTCTGCACCATAGTGGCGTGGATCTACCGAACCGTGATCGAGACCGCATCGGTGTTCTTTACGGCTGTGACTACATCATGTCATTGCCAGAAGAGTTTGCTCGTGGGATTGAAAAGTGCCTTGAAGATGGCGAGTTCCAATTTGAAAAGTGGGGACAAACCGGTCGACCCGAAGTCAATCCACTTTGGCTGCTGAAGTATCTCCCCAACATGCCAGCGAGCCACATCGCAATTTACAACGATCTGCGTGGGCCTAATAACTCAATCACTGTTCGCGAAGCATCCGCAGGCGCGGCATTGGCTGAGGCTTACTCAACACTCGTTCGTGGTCACGCTGATGCGTTGGTCGTCGGATCAACCGGTTCGCGAATCCACCCGCTGCGTTCATTGCATGCCGACATGCAAGAGACGCTGGCTTCCAAGCGTGACGATCCGACGACGATGTCGCGTCCGTTTAACACCGATCGCAATGGTAGTGTCCTAGGCGAAGGTGCCGGTGCTTTGCTTTGCGAAACGTTAGAACATGCCAAAGAACGCGGAGCCAATATCCTTGGCGAAATCGTTGGCTACAGCAGCAGCGCCGTCGGGCCGCGCACCGACGATGACAACACTCATCTGCAAGTCGCACTGGCGAATGTTTACCGCGGAGCCGTTGGTAACAACGAACCCACTTCGATTGGTCACATCCATGCACATGGCTTGGGCACGATTGAGTGCGATCAACAAGAAGCCGCAGCCATCGTCGACGTGTTTGGTGACGCGAGCGTTCAACCACCGGTGACGACAGCGAAGGGGCATCTCGGAAACCTTGGCGCTGGTGGTGGCATGGTCGAAATCATCGCCAGTTTGGGCAGTCTGGGTGGCGATCTGTTCCCAATACGCAACCTATCCAAACTCGATCCCTCATGTGTGATCAACGCATGCACGGACCAAGGCGTTCCCGCAGGCGATTCGTTCGTCTCGGCAAACATCACGCCACAAGGCCAAGCCTCAGCAACCATGATCCGGCGTTTCGTGGATTAGGTTTCGTTCAATGGTCAAGGGAATGATTCCAACTTCTTTATTTGCAAAATAGAAGAACTGGATGGCCAGAAAGTTTGGCACCCGTGATTCAAGAAACTCGACGTAACTCATGTTTTGTTTGCAAACGAATGCAATCACCACGAACTAACGATGAAACTGTCGGTTGAACAGATCGGGATCGAATGGGTCTTCGACCTCGGGCATTCGGCGGGGCACCGAATTTTGATGGCTTGAAGCTTTGGCCTTGGATGTATCAGGATCCAGCGGCATTGCTGCCATCACTGGCTGAAATGATTCTTGGGAACTGCCCGAAACAAATGCACTTGGTGAAGGGGGTTCAATCGTTGCCTGTCTTGAATCTGATCGCCCCACCATCAAAAGCCATCGCCTTAGCGAGTCAACCGCCTTGGCGTGTCTTGGCCCCAAAGGAGCCGCACTGCCGCCGTGTGCGGTGAGTGCCTTGTTTAATAACGGGCTATTAAGTGGTTGAGCAACGTCGATAAACGGCAGGGTTGCCAGCATATTCTCGGAGGTCATCTTTGACGATGCTCGTGTCTTCCCAGGTGGTGATGCGATCGTCCAAGCTCTGCCCGTGTTTGGTGCATGGCAATTGCCGCAACGGTTTAGCAACGTCACCTGCGTGCTGCGAGCAAATTCCCCAAGCACCCGCGTGTTGTTGACTTGTAGATCACTCACGGCAGGATTCATTCCACTGATTGCCATGGAATCTTCTTGGTGATCGACGGGGATCACGTTGCCAGCCAGCGGCACGGCTGCGTTTGTGGGTGAAGTCGCTCGTAGGATTCGTTCCTCTAATCGGGCGACCGTCAGGCTGCCAGGCATCATCCGTTTTGCCTGTCGTAAATTTTCTTTTGCAAGCTCGATCAGATCGTTCTGCAAACACCATTCTGCTTCTTGAATGTAAACCTGATAACCGTCGGCTTCACGATGGTCGACGCGATAGCGGTAGAGATCAGCGGGCGATCCAGCCCAGCAAGCAACCGCAGTTCTCGGCAAACGCAACTCGCTTTGATTGCCCTTTCGGATCACGACGTACTCGCCAACTTGATAAGCGGTTCCAAAGATCACGTTGTCGTTTTTTAGCAAAACGCAGGCGTTGGAAGTATTTCCATCAGCAGTGTTCTCAGCTGAATCGACATTAGCGGGGCATAACAAAGGCGTGAAACATCCGCCAATGAAACTGCCAAGCAACCAGCCCGATAGCACACGATGTCGAAATCGCCGTATTTCTTTCATGAGTCGATGAAATGCCATGGTGTCTTGCATAACAGTCGCAGATCACACGGGTCAATGGAATTTCAAATTGTTGCGTCGTCCTTGCCACTGCAACGAAGGGGCCCATGCAATGGTGATCGTGCGCTACAGGCCTAAAGGCAACGCACTTGGCACAGTTCGCTCAAGCCGCAAGGTTTGCCTTGCCGATATCACCACCGTACGCGTTCACCGTACACGATGTCTCATTGCACCCATCGCAAAATCAAAACTGTGTCAGAATCGGCAGCCTCCATTTCAAGCATCCCCTCGCGGAATTCCGCGGGTGCATTCACGCGGTGGGTGACCCAGTGGGGATCAGCCGTCGTTGATGGTATCAGCGCGATTGGTGATCTGTCGATTTTCACATGGCAGATGTTGAAATGGATGTTTACTCGGCTGCCAAGCCGTGGAACGATCCTGATCAACTTTTATCAGGTCGGTGCGCTTAGCCTGCCTGTTGTCGCTCTCACTGGCACCTTCATTGGTATGGTTCTGGCCGTCCAAAGTTACGCCCAGTTTCACGCAATCGGACTCGACAGCCGCTTGGGCGCGGTAATTAACAGCACTTTGGTCAAGGAACTCGGTCCCGTCTTGGCCGCAACCATGTTGGCGGGGCGGGTGGGCAGCGCGATGGCAGCGGTGCTTGGCACGATGCGAGTGACCGAGCAGATCGATGCGTTAACCACGATGGGTGCCGACCCCATTCACTACTTGGTCGTGCCTCGCTTTTTGGCATGCATCTTACTGATTCCGGCACTGACGATTATGGCCGACTTTATGGGCATCGTCGGTGGATACTTTTACAGTGTGATCATCCTAGGTATCGATCATGCCGCGTACCTGAATCATTCACGAGCTGGAGTCGCCGGATTCGATCTGTTCAGCGGGATCTTTAAAAGCATCTTTTTTGGCGGCATCATCGCACTGGTTAGTTGTTACCGCGGCTTTCACTGCCAAGCCGGTGCCGAAGGTGTAGGCAAAGCTGCGACCACCGCGTTTGTTTATTCGTTCGTGCTGATTCTGGCCGTTGATTTGTTCTTAACCATCGTCCTGAATTCGATTTATTACAGCATCTACCCAACGGGTGGCTCTTTCCTATGAGTGATACCTCGAATATCGAAGAGCCAATCGCGCCGATTCAAAACGGAAACCTAATCGAAGTTGACGGGCTTTCGGTTGGATTCGATGGCCAATGGATTTTGCACAACATTGACCTGAAGATCGCCAAGGGGCAAACGCTTGCCATCATCGGTGAAAGTGGTTGTGGCAAAACGGTCTTCATGAAAACGCTGGTGGGACTCGTCAAATCAACCCAAGGTAGCGTCAAGTTTGACCACCAAGATCTGTCCAAGCTATCTGATGCTGAACTCGCATCAATTCGGCGAAGAATCGGTTTTGTGTTTCAGAATGCGGCCCTGTTCGACAGCATGTCCATTTTTGACAACGTCGCGTTCCCGATTCGGCAAAACGAACACGAGGTTGCCGAGAGCGAAGTTCGGGATCGCGTCATGCAACACTTATCCGAAGTCGGTTTACCATCGGACATTACTCGCAGGCGACCGGCAGAATTATCTGGTGGAATGCGAAAACGAGTTGGTCTGGCTCGGGCATTGATCTTGAAGCCGGAGTTGATTGTCTATGACGAACCTACCACGGGACTTGATCCGATCATGAGCGATGTGATCAATGAATTGATTCTGGACACACGGCGGCGGTATCCCGTCACCAGTGTTGTGGTGACTCATGATATGCATACCGCACGAAAGGTCTCTGATCGCGTGCTAATGTTGTTTCCGCGACGAAGATTGAACAGCCATGATTCCCAGGTGCTCTTTGATGGCCCACCAAGTGATTTAGAACACGCCGAGGATCGGCGTGTTCGGCAGTTTGTCCGGGGAGAAGCGGGTGACCGAATTCGTGAACTGGCCAGCGAAGTTAGCTGAAGAAACACCGAGCTAACTAAAAATAGCGAGACATAATCATGGATGAAAATAGACTGAAATTCGGCGTCGGAGTGCTGGTGATTTCTTCAATCGGAATCGGCATCATCTTGACGTTTCTGTTTGGTGCATTTCCTAGCGTCTTCAACAACGACTACAACTTGTCGGTCGTGTTTCCATCGGCAGAGGGCGTTGGGTTAAACACCAAGGTCGTGCGCGACGGTGTAGCGATTGGACGTGTATCGGACATCGAATTACGTGACGAAGGGGGAGTCCTGATCACGTTAACCATGGACAGTGAATTCCCAATCTCGCATCGTTATGTTCCGCGAATTGGAAGCGGCAACTTTGTAACCGGTGATGCAAAGATCGAATTTATCCCCGCTTCTCAGACTCAATTAGCGCGAATCTACAAAGATGACCAACAGCGAGCCGCAGAGCTGTACACGCCAGACGAGTTCTTTAACTATGGAAGCAAGTCGGAAAGTCTTTTTGAGATGCAAAACGAACTCACTGACACTTTTGACGCAATCAAGGAAGCTGGCGAATCAATTGCAATGGCTGGCGAAAGTGTTGATCAACTGGCCAAAGAGATGCGAAATGTCGTCGGCGGCACCAATGGACGAATCGATCAAGTTTCCCAGGGAGCGGTAAAGGCTTTAGAGGAGTTTCAATCGGTCATGCAGGGAGTTCGCGAGATTGTAGAGAATCCGCAAATCAAGGCGGGGCTGGAATCATCGGCTGAGGAACTGCCCAAATTGTTGGCAAACGCACAGCGAGCCCTTTCGGAAACCGAAGGCACCTTGGAAAGTATCAATCGAGCTGGAAAACAGTTTGAAAGGGTCGGAGTCGCCGCCGAGGAAACGGTGCTTAGCGCGAAGTCGGCGGTAGAGCAAACCGAGAAGTCGCTCGGCAATACCGTCAAGAATGCCGAGAAGACCTTTGCAAATTTGGCTGAATTTACTCAACCGTTCGCAGAACAAGGCGACGATTTCGCAGCCCAAGTTCTGACAACTCTAGCGGGGCTAGACCGAACCCTCACCCAAGTCGAAACATTCGGCAGAACACTCAACAACAGTGAAGGCACCGTCAAGCGTCTCTTAGAAGACGAAGAACTTTACTACCAACTTCGCCGCACGGTCGAGAACATCGAGGCAGCAAGTGCCAGAGTACGGCCGATTCTTGATGATGTGAGGATTTTCAGCGATAAGATCGCACGCGACCCAAGACAGCTAGGTATCCGAGGAGCGATTTCAAAGCGGCCCGGCGGAGCTGGGTTGAAGTAGACAGACAGCTTGATGTGGTGCTGAAAAGAAATAGCAAGACTCGCTTCAAAGTTTGCTGATTTCGATCCCTAAAGCACCGCTAAAAAGCCGAGTTGAAAGACGCACATGTGTCCGCCCTAAGTTCGCCGCCTAGTGACCAACCAATCCAATTCGCTTACCTGGAAGCTCGCAAGCGGCCCCGTGCTTTGGCAACCGCCGTATCCTTGATCTGAGCTTCGGCTGGCTTGCCAGCTGGCATCTCGCGTGCTTTTTCCAAGGCAGCGCGAGCTTCTTCAGCATCGATTAAATCAACGGGGATTAAAGTGCCGGTTAGAATGTTAATCTCGTTCTTTTCGACTTGGGCGAAACCGCCGTCGACGTAGTATTTTTCAAGACCAGCAGCAGTTTGCAATTTCAGCGTCCCGTATCCCAAACGACCAATCATGGGCGCACGATCCTTTAGGATGCCCATTTCGCCATCGTCCATGGGCAACGAAACGTAATCCGCTTCGCTTTCCAGTTCGGTGCGTTCGGGTGTGACGACAATGCAGCGAATCGACATTACTTATTGCCTTTCTCTTCCATCTTCTTGGCTTGTTCTTCAACTTGCTCAATCGAACCGACGTACATGAACGCTTGCTCGGGCAAGTGATCGTAGGTTCCGTCGCAGATGCCTTCGAAGCTTCGGATGGTGTCGGCCAAAGGAGTGATTTCACCCTTCTTGCCCGTGAACACCTCTGCAACCAAGAATGGTTGACTCATGAATCGCTCGATACGACGAGCGCGGTGAACGATTGTCTTATCTTCTTCGCTCAGTTCGTCGACACCAAGAATCGCGATAATGTCTTGAAGTTCGCGGTAACGTTGCAGCGTGGTTTGAACGCGGCGTGCAATCGTGTAGTGACGATCACCAACGTACTGCGGATCCAGAATACGCGAATTGGATGCCAGTGGGTCGATCGCGGGGTAGATCCCCTTTTCCGAAATCGATCGTTCCAAGTAGATGAAAGCATCCAGCTGGCTAAACGCCGTCGCCGGTGCTGGGTCAGTCGGGTCATCGGCAGGCACGTACACCGCTTGCACCGATGTGATCGCACCCTTTTTGGTTGATGTAATTCGTTCCTGCAAAGCACCCATTTCTGTCGCAAGCGTCGGCTGATAACCCACCGCCGATGGCATTCGACCTAGCAGTGCGGACACTTCCGAACCCGCTTGCGAGAAACGGAAAATGTTATCGACGAACAAGAGCGTGTCGGCACCGGTTGTGTCGCGGAAGTACTCTGCCATCGTGAGTGCTGACAACGCAACACGCAGACGTGACCCTGGTGGCTCGTTCATTTGACCGAACACCATGCACGTTTGTTCGATGACCTTGCGGCCAGTGTCACCGATTGCGGTTTCCTGCATTTCCAACCAAAGGTCGGTGCCTTCGCGAGTCCGCTCACCCACGCCAGCGAACACTGAATAACCACCGTGGCTCGATGCAATTCGAGCGATCAGCTCGGTCAAAATCACAGTCTTGCCAAGACCCGCACCACCGAACAGTCCGGCTTTACCACCACGAACGAAAGGAGTAAGCAGGTCGACGACCTTAATGCCCGTCTCGAACACTTCGGTGTTGGTGGATAATTCGTTGACGGCGGGAGCTTGCCGGTGAATTGGCAAGTAGGTGTCAGCATTGACATCACCACGGCCATCGATCGGTTCACCAAGGACGTTGAAAACTCGGCCGAGCGTGTCTTGGCCTACGGGAACGGAAACTGGCTTGCCGGTATCCACCACCGTCATGCCACGCATCATGCCTTCGGTCGAACCAAGTGCAATCGCTCGAACGCGACCGCCACCAAGGTGCTGTTGAATTTCGCCAACCAAGTTGATCGTTACGCCTTTGTGCTCGGAATGAATCGAGACGGCGTTATAGATCGGAGGAAGTTGACCTTCGGGGAATTCAATATCGAAAGTCGAACCGATGACCTGAGTGACTCGGCCGATGTTTTGATCGGTAGCGGTAGACATGGGGAAAAGCTTTTAGCGGTTAGCGGTTAGCTATTAGCTCTGAGCCGATAGCGTTGAGGGGAATTGTTGGGGTGAATTGTTTATCGATGACATCGTCCAGAAGCAAAAGCTAATAGCTAATCGGCTTCCTTAGCCTTCCAAGGCTTCGACGCCGCCGATGATTTCCATAATCTCGCCGGTAATTTGACTTTGCCGGGCGCGGTTGTACGTCATCGACAGTTGTTTGATCATGTCGCCGGCGCTCTCGGTAGCTCCCTTCATCGCGATCATCCGAGCAACTTGCTCGCTGACGGCCGCGTCAAGGAAACACTTAAACAGTTTTGCCTTAAAGCTGGTCGGAACCACTTCTTCCAAAATGCTTTCGGCGGATGGTAGGAACTCATATTCAGCACTGGGGCCTGCGGATGGAGCCTCGTCGCCCAAGTCATCACCAAGCGAGCCCAGTGGCAAAAGTGTTTCGATGGTCGCGATCTGCTTGCTGGTACTGATGAACTTGGTGTAAATCACATCAAGACGATCAATTTTACCAGTGACAAACTTTTCCAAGTATACCGAAGCGATCTTTTCAACTTCAGCGTAGGCTGGCTGATCTTCAAAGTGCAGGTGCTGATCATCGATATCAATCCCGCGAAACTTCAAACCATTGATGCCACGTTTACCACTGACATCAATGCTGACGCCCGGCACTTCTTCTCGCATCGTTTTCAAATGCGACATAGTCGAACGCAGAACGCTAGCGTTGTAACCACCGCACAATCCACGATTGCTTGATAAGACAAGCAAGCTGGCATTCTTTGTTTCTTCACGAGGTTGCAACAGCGGGTGCTGAACTTCGGTTCCACTCGCAGATAGGCTCTTGACGATGTGCGATAGCTTATCGGTGTAAGCCGTCACGGCGGCAGCACGATCCATCGCTTTCTTGTAACGCGCAGTCGCGATCAACTCCATCGTCCGCGTGATCTTACGGATGTTGCGAACGGACTTTCGTCGTTTATCGAGGGCGCGGGCGTTAGCCATTTGTCAGGAAAGGTCGTGAGTGGAAATCGGCGAAAGTTAAAGGGGGATCAACACAGGCTCGAAGCCTATGCCACACGTGTGTCTAGGCGATGCTTTCGACCGGCTTGTAACCGCTCTTGAAATCGTTAATGCAGGCTTCGATTTTCTCGACCACATCGTCGGACAAGTCCATCTTCTCTTCAATCAACTTGATCGTATCGCCATGCTTGTCCTTGGCAAATTGCAAAAAATCAATTTCCCATTGCTGCACTGCACGTACGGGAACATCATCCAAGAAACCACGAGTACCAGCATATAGGCTGAGCACTTGTTCGGTCACGCTAAGCGGTTGATATTGAGGCTGCTTCAACAATTCGACCATTCGGTAACCACGATCAAGCTGAGCCTGCGTCGCTGGATCGAGGTCGGTTCCCAGTTGTGCAAATGCTTCCAAAGCACGGAAAGCCGCAAGGTCCAATCGAAGACCTCCCGAAACTTTCTTCATCGCTTTGACTTGAGCAGCACCACCAACGCGGGACACCGAAATACCCGCGTTCATCGCGGGGCGAATACCAGCGAAGAACAAGTCGGGTTGCAGGTAGATTTGTCCGTCCGTGATCGAAATCACGTTGGTTGGAATGTAAGCGGAAACTTCGCCTTCAAGCGTTTCGATGATCGGCAAGCTAGTGATCGAACCACCACCAAGAGCATCAGACAGCTTGGCCGAACGTTCGAGCAAACGGCTGTGACAATAGAACACGTCACCGGGATAGGCTTCGCGGCCTGGTGGGCGACGCATCAACAAACTCATTTGACGGTAAGCAGTCGCCTGCTTTGACAAGTCATCGTAAACCACCAACGAGTGGCCGCCGTTGAACATGAAGTGTTCAGCCATCGCTGTGCCAGCATAGGGAGCGACGTATTGCAGTGGAGCTGGTGCTGACGCACCGGCGACGACCACCGTGGTGTATTCCATCGCCCCTTCGCGAGTCAGCACGTCAACGATTCCGGCGACCGCCGAATCCTTTTGGCCGATTGCAATGTAGAAACACTTAACGTCTTTGCCCTTCTGGTTCAAAATCGCGTCGATCGCGATCGCGGTTTTCCCTGTCTTGCGGTCACCGATGATCAGCTCTCGTTGACCACGACCGATCGGGGTCATTGCATCGATTGCCTTCACGCCGGTTTGCATCGGCTCGGTAACGGGCTGACGCTCGGCAACACCCGTTGCAATGACTTCAACGGGACGCGTGATGTCGGACTGAACCGGTCCTTTTCCGTCCAGAGGATTGCCAAGCGGATCGAGAACCCGTCCGACCACCGCGTCGCCGCAAGGAACCGACAAAAGAGTTCCCAACGACTTGACTTCGTCGCCTTCCTTGATGGTCAAGTAATCACCAAGGATGATCACACCGACGGAGTTTTCTTCCAGGTTGAACGCAAGCCCAATCGCACCGTTAGGGAACTCGACCATTTCACCGGCCATCACGCCGGAGAGCCCATAGACTCGGGCGATCCCGTCACCAACTTCCAAAACGGTTCCGACTTCTCGGACATCGATTTTGCTGTCGAACTGTTCGATCTCTTGTTGCAAGACCGATGCGATTTCGTCGCTACTAAATTTCATGGCTGTGTCTAATGATTAGGTTCATTCGGAAAAACACGTCCGAACAAAAACAAATGAGTTATTGGGAAGTGAGCTGTTCAAACTTCTCGAGCAGCTTGCTGGAAAAACCTGCTCGCGTCGTACGAGCCATTGAATTCAAACGATTGGCAACGCTGCCATCATAAACGCGGTCACCCACGCGGATCACCATGCCGCCGATCAAATCAGGATCCACCTCTTCAGTCAAACGAACTTGCTTGTTCATTGCCGACGAGAGGTGATTGGCGATTTCGTTGCGGATCGAATCATCAAGCGGCACCGCCGACTTCACCGACGCAACGACTCGCCCCATCATTTCGTCAAAAATGCTTGTGGATTGATCACGCACCGCGTGAACAAACCCCAACCGATCACGAGAAGCCATCACCTTCAAAAACTTGATTAACAGCGGGTGAAAGTCCTGACCGAAAACACGATCAATCACTCGAACCTTTTCGTCTTCGGAAATTCTCGGTGAACCGAGCGCCAAGCGAAGCGAATCGCTTCCACCCAGGTACTCGTCCACAATTCTACCAAGCTGATTGACAACCAACTCAAGCGTGTCATTTCCTTCGGCCTGGGCCGCGTTGATCAGAGCACGTGCATAAGTCTTCCCCAGCTGTTCGGCTGAGGGATCGAGCACGTTCTTGGGTTGGGCGACTTCGGTCATTGGGAAATTAGCTTGCCGTTTAATGGTGGGAACATAAGTTTCGATGCGGTAAACCGCGTCTTACCGTTGACTAACTAGTTATCACTGGGAAGACGTTGAAGCGATTGACGAATCAGTTCAGCGTGGTCACCCGCTTGCAATTCGCGTCCAACCACTTGGCCGGCAACTGCCATCGCCATGTCGGATGTTTGCCCAGCCAAATCAGCCAATGCGACTTTTTTAGCCGTTTCGATATCTGCGACTGCTCGTTCGGTTTGGCGACTAGCCTCTGCCTTCGCTTCCTCAACGATCTTCTGACCGTTCGCTTCGGCATCTTTACGAGCGTCCGCCAACATTGTCTGAACCTTTGTGGACGCTTCGCTAAGTTGGGACTGGTAGTCGGCCAGCAAAGCCTTCGCGTCCGCGTTCGCCTTTTCAGCTGCAACGAGATCGCCGTGGATCTTTTGTTCGCGAGCCTTCAAGCCATCCAGAATCACTGGCCAAACAAATTTGGACAGGATTGCAAAAACACCTAGGAAAATCGCGAGGTTGCAGATGGCAGAACCAAAATCAAACTGCAACAAAGGTGGAACAGCCGCTTCGTCGCCGTGCCCAGCATGATCACCACCGTGAACATCGTCACCGTGAGCATCGTCAACGGAATGATCGTGATCGACTTCCGAAGCTACTTCCGTTGCCGAATCGGCAACAGCATCATCGGCCATCAAAACGCCAGATCCACCTAGCACAAGGCTGGAAAACACTAGCGTCATCACGAGGCCTCGAATTGCCGTCAATGACATCGTCAAGGGAGACAAACGAGAAAGCGACAACAGCGAAGAATCTACGGTGAACATCAAACATCCTTGCTGCACTGTGCAGGCTAACGGGAAGGCTATCTAAGCAGGAATAGCGAACGAGGGTCGAATGCATCGTTAAACGAATGCGGTTCTAGCCGACGACGCAAAACTAAACGGCGCTATTTCGGATCAACAGCAAGATCAATGCAATCACGGTCGCACCTTCGATCAGAGCGGCCGAGATCAACATTTGCGTTGCGATCGTTCCACTTGCTTCAGGTTGACGAGCAATTGATTCGACAGCAGAGCTACCGATCTTTCCGATACCCAGCCCAGCACCAAGAATGGCCAAACCCATTCCGATACCAACGCCCATGGTACCGTAACCCGGACTTACAGCTTCTTGTGCCAGCAACATTGCCAATTCAAACATCTCTCATTCGCTCCTGAGAAAACTTCTCGGTGTGTTCACCCTGACCAAACAGTTAGCCAAGGCGATTAAGGTTTAGTGATAGTAAAAAGGTGTCTTTCAAACAGTTCGTGATTCATTCAGTGCAGTGAACAACTAAGTCTTGCTCAACTAGCAGGGTCCGGCATCGGTGTAATTCGTTCGGGCGAAATCAACTTATCAAGGTCCATTTGACCTTCATCATCCAAAACATGTTCTTCGTCGTGGTCGTGGTGAGTCGCAACCAGCGAGATGAACAACACGGTTAGGAACGTAAAGATGAACGCTTGCAAAAAACAGATAAACAGTTCAAGCAACGTCAACACAATTCCACCGCCGACGACCGCCAACTGAACGCCATAGCCAAGTCCATTGGAACTCTCGCGTGCCATAAAGATCAGACCAATGAACGCGGCGATCACCAAGTGGCCCGCCATCATCGTTCCAAATAGCCGCATCGCAAGCACGACGCATTTAATGCACAGCCCCAGCCATTCCAAAAAGTAAAGTGGAATCCCGATTGCCAGCATCGCGGGATCATCCCAGCCGATTGGATTGAAGTGAGAAAAGAATGCCTTCGCACCCGTTTCCTTAATCCCGATATAAATGATCGCGATAAAGCTGCCCAACGCTAAAACGATGTTTAGCGAAAGGTTGCCCGTGGCGGTTCCGCCCAAGTGTGTGTGGTGTGGATCGCCGGTGAACATATAGGCGATCGACCCAATCGGGATCAGCCCAAGCACGTTGGCGAACAGGACGAAGAAAAAGATCGTCCACACGTAATAAATATATTTGTCGGTCAGCCCGTGCAGGTTTGGGCGAACAACTTCATCGCGGATGAAAGAGCACATGGTTTCAAACAACTGCGACACTCGGCCGCGTGTTTGGTAAGACGATAAGTCATTGCCCTTGACTCGAACTCGTCGCGATACGAACCAGAAGACCAGCACAACCATGACGGCTGACACCAGCGACATCATCAAGTGGTTCGTGATGAAGAATCGATAGACGCCGTCATAAATGTTCAGAGCGGGGATATCACCACCGCCAACATCAACACGCAAAACCTCATCACTGATAGCGTGAGGCACCGCGTGGGTTACGGGATTTCCGGCAGAAGCGACGATCCAATTCATCTGTATGATTCTTTAACTATTCCGCCTGCCGAAATCCTGGATTTGGTCCAACGACGTTAAGCCGCGAGCCAAACCATGAACCTCGATCGAGGTTAAAAATACGTACCAACCGATCACTGAAAATGCGATCGACGAAGATTCTTCGCCAAAGTGATAGCGGCACGCCACAAACAGTGCAACAGTGCCAGCGAAACGAATTCCCAACGCGGACGAGGTTGCAACAACGGCCGTGCCGGTCAGTGCAACTTTGTCGGCGGGAACGCCTCGACCAATCACTAATCCTGGAACCAGGGACGCCAGCGTAATTAAACCACTGGCAAGTGAAACCCAAGCAAGTTGATCCACTGCAACGAAATGCCAGCCGACGACTGCCTCGAAAGCCACCGTCGTCGCGAGCAACGCAACGCTAGCTACAAGCCATGCTGCCGCAACCCGCCAAGCAACGCAGGCGAACAGGCCAGCGACATGGTCCGAAAATTCACGGTGGCCGTCGCATTGCGCACCCAAGCCCGGCACCAGCTTTGAGCTCGGTTGGGTGACGTTGGGCGATGCAGGGTATGCGGCGACGGGCACGTTAACGGTTTTCTCTGGTGACATTCTGAATGAATCGAAACATTGCGAAGCTGAATCCGACTAGGGCAAACGAAGCTGTCGCATAGGGAGTCGCGTTTTGCATTTTCCAATCGATGAAATAGCCCAACGCAGCGACGCCGATCGTCGTCCCAGCTAGCTCGATCCCTAGTCCAACTTGCTTCATCCAGCCGGTGGAATTAGCCATGGTGACCTTTCGTTTCGGGTGCCAAGGGTCCAAGGTTGGCCGATGGGCGGTTCGCTGATGCGCCGATGGGCGACTCGCAGACGCACAGTGTGACCAAACTCCTTCGCCAATCTATGCCCAGCGACGGATCGCCGCACCCAAAATAAAGGGAGTGCCATTTTGGCAGACCCAGGGTGGGTACAGGCGTACACATGCTCTGGTTGGCAGTGGCAAGTCCAGATGGTTATTCGGGTAGCGCAAGGAGTTTTCCGCTGAATAACTTAAATTTGACATGGCCGGTGCTAGATGGAATGCATGACCCTTGCAATAATGTTTCTGGCAATGATTGCGCCATTATGCGTTTTCCGGCCGGGGTGAAATCCCCCGGTGTTCCGGGGTAGTGTCCCCGGATTTGGGCTCGCGACGCGAGCCGTCATGGCAATCGATTTGACAGGGGGGGACACAGAGGAGAGTCGGCAAGGATGCCAAAACGACGGGGCAAGCGAAACGGATCGGGAGGTGAAGCGTCGCTTTGATTTGAAAAACGAGAGACGGCCTTGGCCATATCGCCAAGCCGTAGCATCCTGGGAGAGAACCGTTGATTACGACCGCAGATCTAAAGACACAAACGCGACGTGAGCTCGCTGATTTGGCGAAGAATTACGGCGTTGCCGGCTGGCATGGGCTCAAGAAGGACGAGCTGATTCGCGAGATTGCTAAGGTTCAGCGGAGGATGCGGAGCAAGTCTTCGGCAAAGCCCAGCAAAAAGTCGGCGGCGACGAAGTCAAAGTCGACTGCGTCGAAAGTCACTGCCTCAAAATCGCCTGCCTCGAAGGCCAAAGTAGTTTCAGGAACGCGGAAACCGTCTCCGAAATCAACGAAAAGTAGATCAGCGCCTTCGACGTCGGCTGCGTCCAAAACAGGCAAAAGAAAATCTGAAGAGGGTGATGTGTTGACTGCAAGTCGCACCAGCGGGGCCAAGAAGCAGCCTCCCGCACCGAAAACAGCTGCGGTCAAGGCAGATCAAAAGCGGTTGAACAAGCCGATGCCAAAGCTGCCTGAATCGAGGGTTGATCCCAAGACCGCTAGGATTCGTGCGCAAATCCGCCGTCGTCGCGAAACGATGCAGAAGAACAAAGACTTGTCGACCGGAACGCTGGTCGGTGGGTCGGCGGTTAAAAATGGTGTCAACCGAACTCGAGATTCGCAGGCGCACGCGGACCGAATTGTCTTGATGGTCAGAGACGCGTTCTGGCTACAGGCGACTTGGGAAATCACTCGTTCGTCGATCGCCCGCGCACAATCTTCGTTAGCGGAACGTTGGCACACTGCGGTTCCGACCTTGCGGTTGCTTGCGGTTGGTGATGTTGATGGGAATGCAGCCGAAAGCATTGCCCGTGACATTCCAATTCATGGCGGCGTCAACAACTGGTACATCGACGTCGATCAGCCACCATCAAGATTTCGTGTGCTGGTGGGCTATGCCATTTCCGGTGACGATTTTTATACAATTTGTCGCAGTAATGTCGTGGAAACACCCGAACCGGGCGAGTGCGAGCGGCTCGATGAACACTGGCATGATATCGCGGAAGATTACGAACGCATTTACTCGCTAAGCGGCGGATATGACACCGATTGCGGTGACTTAAAGGAAGTCTTTGAAGATCGGCTCCATCGACCGATGCCGCTGCGTGGGGAGAAAGGCCAAACCGTGACTGATCCGTCGCTGCTGCGACAATCAAAATTGCCGTTCAAGGTCGACGCCGAGCTGATTGTGTTTGGAAAAACCCTTCCGTCCGCTTCGGTGCAAGTCGCTGGTAAGCCGGTCAAGCTTCAGGATGACGGTTCGTTCACGGTGCGCATGCAATTGCCAGACAAGCGGCAAGTCTTGCCCGTCAACGCGGAGAGTCGCGACGGCTTGCGTCAACGCACGACGGTAATCGCCGTTGAACGCAACACCAAGGTAATGGAAGCGGTTGAACTAGAAGATCGATTCTAAGCACGGCGATGATTAATTGGCGCTGATTGCTTGGCGCTAATTGCCTGTGCGTTGCGACTGCGCTGATTGCCCGTGCGTTGCGACTGCGCTGTACGCCGCTGTGGGTTGCAAACGCGGCCTAGCGGCAACTTTCAATCAAAAAAAACGCGATTTACCGTTTGGCAAATCGCGTTTTTTTGAACTCCGGTGACGGTACTGATTCTAGCTCAGCCTCCTGGATTGGACTCTTTCACAGCCTTGTCCATGACCATGATTGCCGCATCGACATAGCGAGCGTATTCGTTCTCGAAGTGTTGCATTGCCTCTTGGTCGGCAAAAAAGAACATTCGTTTGTTCGATGGATCTTGCATTGCCCATTCTCGTTTGCCGGGAACGATGACGCGTTCTTCAAAGAAGCGAACGACGTCGATTTCGTTCAGCACCGGTGTGTAGGGCATTGGGTCGGCCAGGAATGTCTTCATGGCCGAGTCGCTGGCGAACAAGTAAAGCTTGCCGAGGTGAACGACGCCAAACTCAGGCCGCCCTTCCACCCAGCGGGCTTCGTTAACAACGGAGACTGCACAGAACCCGTCCATGGCCAGCTTGGGCTCCTGTCCTTGCGTGGACTTGGCAGCAGCGGTCGCTGGCGGCGTGTTGGTCACTTGCTCAGGCATCGAAAGCGTCATGCCGGCATTGGATTGGTTGGTCCTGGCACTTACCAATTTGTTTTGAACGGGGCGTTTATTTTGACCGGGTTGTGGTGCAGTGGCAGCGTAGCCGGGCACTGTGGCCTGGGTTGGTGTGGCCTGGGTTGGCGCAGTCTGGGCTGGTGCGGCCTGGGTTGGTGCGGCGGCGATTCTTTGTTGCGGAGCTGCCTTTTCACTGCGTGATGGGCCGCGGTTCAGAGCTGGGGCATTTGGTGTCAAAGTCCTGGCGAGCATATCAGCGTATCGAGCTGGTTGCTGAGGACTAACGCCGTGGGCCAGTGCGGCACCGTCAGTTGTCACGACCACATCCATCGGAAAGCGGTCGACCTTGAACATTTCGGCCAGCTTCTTGTTGCCCTTGCTATCGCTTACGTTGATTTTTAGCGGCACAAAGTTCTTGGAAATCGCTCCCTCGACCTCAGCTGTTTGGAAAGCGCCAGCTTCCAATTTGTCGCAGTACACGCAGTTGTCGCGAACGAAGTGCAACAGAATGAGTTTGTCTTCCTGGGATGCACGGCTATGTGCCCTTCGGAGACTCGATTCCCAAGCAATTTCGGCTTGAGCGAAGTTGGCAGTACCGCAAAGAAGGGATGCGGTGGTGATGAGGCAGGTGATGGCCGTTCGCATGGAAACGTTCCCGTCGACTTTACAGGGGGGAGACTGGACAGCTTGTTTAGATTGATTGTCTACGTTTGGGGCGGGAACAGCTTTCCCGCCACCTTGATCATCGGCACCATCAGGGGTGCGGCTTAATCCGAAGTTACAGATTGCGGCGACTTTAACGCCAGGGAAGATTTTAGATTGCATTCGCCCCCAATCCTCAATTCCTCATTCATTCCGCTGCTTGGGCTTGTGACGAAATTTGCGGATTCCTATCATGCCGCATTCAATTCTCCTTAAAACAAAGCTCGCACACGCGTGATCTCGGCCATCGCTCTCGTTTTTCCACCCCTGTTATCTTCGCTTGGCGGGCTAATCCTGGCTCAAGATCCGGTTGCTGCTGCCCCCGGCGAAGCGCCAGGCTTGTTTTCGTTTTTGCCGCTGATCTTTGGGATTGTCTGCATTTACTACCTGACGATGGTGGTTCCTGAACGCAAGAAGAAGGTCGAAGAAGCGTCTTTGATGCGATCGCTGAAAAAGAACGACCGCGTTGTCACGATTGGTGGAATTCACGGGATCGTCGCAGCGATTGGTGAAGGGGACGAACCCATTACTTTGAAGATTGACGAAAGCGGCAATGCTCGCATGAAGGTAAATCGATCGGCAATTGCAAAAATTGTTGATCCCAAGAAACCAGAAGACTCCAAAAAAGAATCCTCCAAAAAAGAAATCGCTGAGTAGACAAAAGATTCGTCTGCCAGCACGAATAACTTCTCTGCCCCATTCATCCCCCCGGTAACACGCGACGTTGCTCAATGGCGACTTTGTTTGAGACTTGGGCACCTAAGACAGAACGAAAATCACGATGTTAAACGTCCTGCTAGCTAATCTTCCTTCATTTCAACTGCCGCAACTTTTCGATCTTGCACCATCGATTAGCTTGACGGCTCATCACCTGTTAGCTCAGTCGACCAAGGCTGGAGCCGTCGCCGACGGAATCTCCACCGATCAGTACATCGCAATCGCTGTTGTGATCGCACTGTTAATTGTGCCCTTCATGTTGGGCAATTTCTTTGCCAAGTCGCTAAAGATGCCAAACTACGGCACCGCAATTGGCTTCATTTTGTTTGCTCTCGCCGCCAGCGGCATCATGCTGGCTAAATCGCGTCCCGGTTTGGGCGTTGACCTCAGCGGCGGAACCATCTTGGTTTACGAGATGGACCCGGAAAAAACCAGCAAGATGGATGCTGACAATCAAAGCAGAATCACTTCCGAAGATCTTGTTGAACCTCTGACACGCCGTATCAATCCCAGTGGTACTCAGGAAATCGTGATTCGTCCCTACGGCGAATCACAAATTGAAATCATCGTTCCTGCTGTAGAGCAACAAGAGGTCGATCGCATTAAGAAGCTGGTCGAAGAAGCAGGGATTCTACGATTTGCGATCCTTGCCAACGGAGTGGATCACCAAACCTTGATCACGACGGCAACCGAACAAGCAGAATCAAAAAATCGTGGCGAACGCTTGGGCAAACGCATCCGCGAAATTGGCGGCGAAGGTCGTGTCAATGGAATCTGGGCGGAAGTCGACCGTGAAATTGTTACCGGTAAAGGCAAAGTTGGTCCACTAAGAGTCAGCGTTGCAAACGCATTGGTCCGCAACCCGGACACGGGACAATTGATTCAGCTTCCTCCACAACTGCGTGGCGAAAATAGCGAATCGCTGGTGGCTGCTTGGTTGGATTCTCAGAACATATCGTCGATCGAAGCATTGATGGCGGTGGATCCGATTCTTGACATCACTGGCGAAGACTTGGCGTTTGCCGCCAGCACGTTCGATCAAAATGGGGCTCCTGCGGTTGCGTTTAATCTGACGGACGCAGGTTCAAGTCGCTTCTTTGCTTTAACAACCAACAATGCTCCGGTCGGATCGCGAACCCGGCAATTGGGAATTGTTCTGGATGACAAGCTTTTGTCGGCCCCAAGTATCCAGAGTCCCATTCGCAAGGAAGGTCGCATCACCGGCCGATTCACACGCGAAGAAGTCGAAGACTTGGTGCAAATTTTGAAGGCCGGTCAATTGCCAGCCGCTCTGACACCGCAACCGATCGCTGAAAACCAAATCGACCCGACACTCGGAAAAGACACCATCACCAAAGGGGTTTGGGCGATCACGGTTTCGTTAATTATGGTGCTAGTTTTCATCTTGATGTATTACCGCTTCATCGGTGTTATCGCCTGCGTCGCACTGCTGATGAACTTGGCGATGATCTTGGCCACGATGGTATTCATCAATCAGCCTCTTACGTTGCCCGGATTAGCGGGTTTGGTGCTGACCGTCGGTATGTCGGTCGACGCGAATGTTTTGATCTTTGAACGGATCCGTGAAGAACTGAAAAAAGGTGCCGCGCAGCGAATGGCCATTCGCAATGGTTTCGGCAAGGCAACGATCACGATTATCGATGCAAACTTGACAACGCTTATCACCGCGATTGTTTTGTACGCGATTGGAACGGACCAAATCCGCGGTTTCGCGGTGACTTTGATCTTGGGCATCCTGTTTTCGATGTTCACTGCAATTTATGTCTCCCGAACGCTCTTTGACATCGCAGAACGAAAAGGATTCCTGTCACTTGGCATGTCCGATTGGGTCAACTCCATTCGTGCTTCGGTCACAGGCGAATCGGGCTTTGACTTTGTTGGTAAGGGACGCATGATGCTGGGAGTCTCGGCGATCTTGGTGATCGTTGGTTTGGTTTCCTTGTTCGCGAGAGGATCGAACATCTTCGATATCGATTTCGCTGGCGGTTCTTCGGTGCAATTCCGGCTTAGCGAAGGAGTCGAAACCGATCGAGTTCGCGAGATTGTCAAGTCAAAGATGGTCAGTGCCGATGGCGAAGCAATGCCGTACACGGTCAATGGCGTGACCATGGAAGGTGCCGGAGAGAACACGATCTTCAAGCTTGATTCTTCCGAAGAAAAAGTTGACCTTTTGAAGAAAGCCGTTGCGGAAGCATTCGCCGAAGAAGCTTCAGTTAACCTGACCACCTACAACGTCAAGATCTCACCCTCCGGTGATCCGCAATCTCGCTTTACTCCGGCATCAGGCGATAACGGTGTCACCCTGGTTTCAGCCCAAGCCGATACCGAAACCGAGGAAGCAAAGCCTGAAGCCGATCCTTCGGAAGCAGCCGTTTTACCTTCGGCATTTTCCGATGCGGAAGTGACCAGCACCGCGATCGTTGAATTAAGTGTCGATGGCGACCAATCCGGCGGACGCATGAACGCGACCACCCTAAAGGAATCACTAATGTCCGCAGGTGCCCGAACTGGCGTTACGTTGACCGAGCGAACGATCCAGGTAACACCACTGGGTGAAGGCACCGAAGAGTGGAAAGAAGAATCATCGCTAACGTTTTCCAAGTGGAAAGTTGCCCTGCCCATCGCAGCGGTTGATGCAGACAAAGTGCTGGAAGATTTCCAAAACGGCCTCGATTCAGAACCCGTTTGGATCAGCAGCAGTGCAGTCGGTTCACGCGTTGCTGGCGATATGATCAGCCGAGCATTGGGAGCTCTCTTTGCAAGTCTGTTGTGCATCATCGGTTACATTTGGTTCCGATTCCAACGCGTCATCTACGGCTTTGCTGCTGTCGCAGCACTGCTTCACGATGTCACGATCACACTGGGGGCCATTGCTGTTAGTTATTGGCTTGCCGATTCTCTGGGAATCCTGTTGATCGACCCATTCAAGATTTCACTTACCGTCGTCGCGGCACTGCTGACGATCATTGGTTACTCGCTAAACGATACGATTGTGGTGTTTGACCGCATCCGCGAAACCAAGGGGAAGGCTCCGACATTGACCGGCGACATGGTTAATTTCAGCATCAATCAAACCCTCAGCCGAACCTTGCTGACATCGATCACGACGCTCATCGTTGTGCTGCTGTTGTACGCCTTTGGTGGTGATGGAATTCACGCCTTTGCGTTTGCATTGGTCGTCGGCGTATTGGTTGGAACGTACAGTTCAGTGTTCGTTGCTAGCCCGATCTTGCTCTACTTGGTCGGACGCTCGGCAAAGAAAGCGAAGATGGCGTAAGACGCATTTTGAGGTCAATTTTCCCAAATTGACCCAATCCGTCGCATGCCAGGGCCAATCACTTTTTCACTTTGGAGTGTTCCCCATTGTCG
>CAYVAN010000037.1:23015-26902 GCA_964449225.1 uncultured Rhodopirellula sp. | reverse complement strand
ATTGACGCCTGTGGCCAAGGTGGGCGGGCGGTTCTGCGAAGACAACGGTCGGCCCCCCGCGGAACTGTATTCAATCATGGGTCTGCTGATGATCGGCGTTTCCCTACGTCGCTTCTTTGCCAAAGTTGACCGGCACCACGGCGAACTGCTACAGCGGTTCGCCAAAGAAGAATCCGACAACGAACTGCTACAGCGATATCGCAAGCAGTCCGACAGCCGCATCTTTGGCGACGTGCGCGGCACCGAGGCTCGACGCGTCGTGCTCCAGAGGGCCGCCGAAGACCTGCACCGCGTAATCACTTATTTTCAAACGATTGAGCCGGTTGCCCAGTGGAAAACCTACCTGCAACTGGAAACGATCTTCGACCAACAGTGTGAAGTACGCGAGCAATTCGACGAGATTCGCCAAAAGACCCGCGGCAACGTGATCATTGAACTTGCCAAGAAGAAAGACGTTGAGTTGGTCGCTCCGGTGCCCGGCAGCAAGAAACATGATCCGCATCATCAGCATCACTGGTCAGCGATCAACAGAATGACGAAGACCTCAACCATCGCTAGAGAAAAAAATCACCGCCATCCAATCACCACGATCAGATAACTTGGACGAATCCCATGACGCCGCTTCTGTCGGGCGCGTCTTAACAAGATCCACTAGCGAAAACTCGACAACTGTTTTTTCGCTCACACCTGAAGACTTCGAATGAAACTACTGTGGGCGACCGACCTGCACTTAATCGACACAACGGCGACCGATTGGTCGCCGTTGCTTTGCGCGGTCGACGATCAAGTCGAAGGTCTAATCGTCACGGGCGATATCGCCGAAAGTGAACAATTATTGCCCGCGATCACTTCGCTAGCTGATCAAATGGCAGTGCCGATTTACTTTGTGCTCGGCAATCACGATTTCTACGGCAGTAGTATTGGCGAAACGACGCGTCGCGTGATTCACCATGTTCGCGGTGACGATCGGTTGATCTATTTGAGCGATTCCCAGCCGATCAAACTGGCACTGAATACCTATTTAATTGGCGATGATGGCTGGGGAGACGCGGTCGAAGGTGATTATGAATCGTCCTACGTGCGATTGAACGATTTCAAACGAATTGATGACTTCTGCCAGCTGGATCCTGCTCAATGGAAATTGAAATTGATGGAACTGGGGCAGCAATGTGCCAAGCGATTGAAGTCAAAGCTGGATCAAGTTCCCGACGATGCCGTCGAATTGCTGATCGCGACACACGTGCCACCATTTCGTGACGCCTGTTGGTACGAAGGTAAAACAACCGACGACAACTGGGCACCGTTCTTTGTTTGCGGTTCGATCGGACGCGTGCTAAGAAATTTCGCGAAGGAAAATCCAGCGATCAAACTAACCGTGATCTGCGGCCACACGCATCATGACGGGGTGGCAAAGATGTCAGAAAACCTGACGGTCTACACCGGAGCAACGACAAGCAGAAAACCAGAAATTGAAGCCGAGTTGACGATAGGCAAATACGGAATCGTCGTTAAGCGTTTTCACTCGTAGGGAGCCGTGCTCGCACGCACCATGTTCTGATCTGGTGCGCGGGAGAACATCACCCTACGAGATTCGGCGTCACTTCTTTAGCCCGGCGATTTCGTCCCAGCTGGGTCGGCAAACTTCGGTGCAGGTGCGGGCCTGCAGCTTGTCGAAGTTTGCCCCGGGACGCTATCGATCCGAGTCAAACAGTGACGCGGCCTTAGCGACGGCTTGATGGCGGCATTGATGCCAAACGCATGTAGCCAAACAGTGTTTCTTCGCGGCGGACCAGGTAGAATTTGGCCCTCGGTCCACGTTGGAGTTCGGGATGCTCCAGGATGCTGGCCAGCCCAGAGAGCGTCGTGGTTTCAAAACCGTGGATGCCCAGCAGCACATCGCCGGCGACAATGCCTTGTTGGTCGGCTGCGGATCCAGGTCGGACCGCAGTGATCAACAAACCGCCGCGGTACTTCGTACGCATCCGGCTGTTGAGTCGTTTCATCGTCGTGTCGGGAACGGTGTTGGCTTTAACGCCAATCATCGTCCATGCCCGTTGGGACCCCAGTTCGGCGTTTCGCCCGGTTGGGGCCTGGGCGGTGACGGCGAGATCGTAATGCTTGCCGCCCCGTTCGACTTCGATCTTCATCGCTCGACCCGGTGTTGCTTCCAACATCGCAAGCGCGAAGTCGAGTCGATCATCCACTGGTTGCGAGCCAACGCGGACCACGCGGTCTCCTGGCTTCAATCCCTCCCGTGCGGCTGGACTGCTGGCGGAGACATTGGCGATCGTAATACCATCTCCATCGCGGGGTCCGCCGGTGGCTCGCATCCCTGTCAACAAGCGTTGCTCGTTGTGTTGTTCAATCATCTCGGTCACGATCTCGACGACCTGATCGATTGGAATCGCAAATGCGATCTGTTGAGCGCCGACGCGGACAGCCACGTTAACACCAATCATCTCGCCATCGATATTTAAAAGCGGGCCGCCGGAGTTTCCCGGGTTAATGCCCGCGCTGATTTGAATCAAGTCATGATACTCTTGTGATTCATTGACCGGCACGTCACGGTGCAAGGCGCTGATGATGCCCTGGGTGCTGGTGTGAACGTAGCCAAACGCATTGCCGATCGCGATGACACTCTCGCCAACCATTAGGTCGCTGCTGGTTCCGCGTGGAATCGTGGGTAATGATTCCGCAACGTTAACCTTGATCAACGCCAAGTCGTTGCGGACTCGAGTTGCCACCAGTTCGGCGGAGGTCGTTTCACCGTTGCTAAGCGTGACGCGGATGTCGTCGACATCCTCAACAACGTGGTAGTTGGTAATGACGTAACCGCGACGATCGATGACGACGCCGGTGCCCATGCCGTTTACCTGCTTGAACGAACCAGCCCCAGTAGCACCGGCCATTCCAGCGGCGGTCGAACGCACCATTTTCTGGCCGTGGATATTTACCACGGCTGGCGAGACCCGGCGAATCGCTCGGACCGTTGGAGTTTCACGCGAGCTCGAAACCCGTCCAGCAGAGCTCCGCTGACTCTTGCTGGCATCCGAAATTCTGGCAGTGTTGCTTTGAGCAGTGACTGTCTTGGATGCGTAAGAACATCCTAACAGCACACCGGCAGCCAACAACAAGACTCGGACGTGAGAAACTCTAAAGAACGTTCGCATAGACTTGCGGGCCCGAGTCATTCAGGTGATCTGATCCCACAGATCGTTTGCCGTAGCAAACAAATCTGCAGGTGGGCGGGTTCACAAAAGTCCGCCGTCCTACAAACCGGCAACACCGGTACGAGTGTTTGCTTCGGAACAATCCTCGCCCACGCTTGACGCATCAACAATGACGCCGCAAGGTTTACCAGGCTTAACGCGTGGGTAGGTCGGCGGGTTCCAAACCGCCGAAAGAACCTTCACAAAGTGTGGCAGTTCGCGATTTTTAGGTTCAGAAATTTGCTCAGCAGGAGCCAGAACGAACGTGGCGATTGCTTCCCGAGTCACAAGGTCATCTAGGCGATTGACGTTCCCAGTACTGACCGTAGCAATCGCTACTTCGTAAGCAGTCTTATCCGCCGAAAATGGGGCGGGTGGGAACGGGATGAAATCGCGGCCAAGGAATCTCGGGCGGTTCAGGTGGTTTTGCGTATTCACCGTTCGTTGTGTCAAATGGATCCACGGCAAGCGATTCGCCACCGATGCAGTTGATGCTGGAACCAACCGTATCAGCTACGTGCTGGATTCCGTTGTCGCGATTGGCAACGGACTGCGTTGCTGCCGGATCGACAACACCGGTTTTCCACGAACCAAAGATGCCACCATGATCGGTTGGATCATGGTAGCGTTCGCTGGGTAGATTGAGTGCGACGCAGCCGCTGCTAATCATTGTCAGCG
>CAYVAN010000037.1:0-22976 GCA_964449225.1 uncultured Rhodopirellula sp. | reverse complement strand
CCCCCACGACAGACCTACCTTCCTTCCATTAATCGACCGTCCGCGATGGACATCTTGAGGACTTTAGAAAAAAATCTTGAACCGGCATTTGTTGCCAAGGTCGGAACAGTTAAACCGAATCGGTTGTAATCCCCATTTCCCGCAGTGACTCGATCAGAATGCGAACTGCATGAAACTGCCAACACGTGTCCTTCGGATCATTCACAAATGGGCTAGAGGTGTGTTTTGTGTCTTATCGTTGATCGCATTGCTTGCGATCCTGACTGCTGTCCCGATGTTGCAGCTCATTGCCTTCGGATACTTGCTAGGTGTTGCCGGGCGTTTGGCGGGCGGTGCAGACTTTCGTGATTCGCTGCCGGGGCTAACACAAGCCGGCCAAATCGGTCTGGCGGCAATGGTGCTGTTCATCGTTGCGTTGCCGACCCGATTGATAGCTCATTGGGAATCGGTGGCGGTCTTGATCCAACCAGGGTCCGATCCGGCGGGCGTGATGCGTTTCTTGGCGATCGTGGCATCTGTAGCCGCGATGGTTTACTTGCTGATAGCATTGGCATTGGGCGGGCGTTTGGCGGACTATGTCTGGCCAGTGTCTTTCTGCTTTTGCCCGAAACGATATTCACGACGACTTTTCAGCAAGAAGGTTTGGTCTGCGTTACCGAATCGTTTGTGGGAGTTCACCGTTTCGTTGGATCTGTTGAGCCATTTTTGGCTGGGTTTGCGAGGTGCAATCGGAACGATGGTTTGGTTGATCCCAGCGTTGGTCATCATGCTTACCTTTCGCGAGGGCGATTCCGGTGCAGCTGGATTTCTTGGTATCGTCGCTCTGTTCGTGCTGGGCATTTCGATGATGTATTTGCCGATGTTGCAGGCCCACTTTGCGGACGCCAATCGCGTGTCGGCTCTGTTTGACGTTCGCCGAATCCGAGCAGATTTTCGCGGGGCACCTTGGTCTTGGTTGGCTGCGATGTTGCTAATGTTGCTGGTCCTGCCTCTACCACTTTACTTATTGAAAATTGAAGCAACGCAGCAGGAAGTAATGTGGTTGCCTTGCTTTGTCTTTGTGGCATTCATGTTGCCAGCCCGCATTGCAACTGGTTTGGCACTTCGTCGTTGTCGCCGAAATCTACAGTCCGCTGATGTCAGTTCGGCCGTTTCGCAGTGGATCGTTCGGTCGCTGATGCCGTTGGTGGTGGCGATTTACTTAGGCTTTGTCTACCTATCTCAGTACACCAGTTGGGATGGTTTGGGAACGTGGATTGCCCAGCATGCCGTGCTGATTCCAGTGCCCTTTGTTGATGGAACCTAGACTGTCCCACATTTCCAAAATTGGGATAGAATGGCGACCGCCCGTTACTTTTACCTGCTGCGTCTGTATGCCACCTCGTCATCTAAACGTCATCCTGATCACTGCCGCGATCAGTTTACTGTGTTATTTCACGCATCGTCGCACGCGATCAGCACTGGTCGTCGGCGATGCGTTAAATTTGATCGACGCCTACTACGTTGATCCGGTCGACCGAGGTGACTTGCTGAAATCGGCCATGACAGGCTTGACCAGCGGTTTAGACCAGCACAGCGAATTCATTTCCAACGACGACTATGTGAACTTTCAGGACAGCATTCACCAGGAATTTGCAGGCATCGGTATCTATGTGGAAGAATCCAAGGATGGTGGCCCTGTTCGAGTCGTTACACCTTTGGTTGGATCCCCAGCTTTGGAAGCTGGAATGTTGCCGGGCGATCAAATCTTGAAAGTAAACCAAGAAGACGTGTCATCGATGTCTTTGCGAGATGTCAGTGTCAGGCTGAAAGGGCCGATGGGTACAACGGTCGCTTTGGTACTTGGTCGAGACGATCAAAACGTTGAGTTGACCGTTCGGCGAGATCGAATCGAATTGGAATCGATTGTAGGTGACTATCGCGATACAGATAACGCGTGGGTCTATCGTTTAAGAGAAGACGAGTCGATCGCATACTTACGAATGACTAGCTTTGGGGAAAAAACAACCGAGGAACTGAGGCAGGTTCTGATTCAGTTGGACAACCAATTTAGCGGCATGATTATCGATTTGCGCGGTAACGGTGGCGGACTTCTGGACTCTGCGATTGCTGTGTCGGACATGTTCTTGGGTTCTGGAAATATCGTCTCCACGCGAGTTCGTGGCGGTGTTATCGAGGGCACGTTCGATGCCCAGCCTGGTGCATTAGTGGAACCAAGCAAACCGTTGGCGATCTTGATAGACGGCAGTTCAGCGAGTGCCAGTGAAATCGTCTCGGCAGCGTTGCAAGACAATGGTCGCGCCATGATTGTTGGGACGAGAAGTTACGGGAAAGGTACCGTGCAGAATATCTTGCCTCTGCAATATGGACGCAGCGCGCTGCGTCTGACCGTTGCACGTTACTATCGTCCCAGCGGTGTTAACATTCATCGTGACAAAGACGCGACTGAAGAAGATGCCTGGGGGGTTAGCCCGAATGACGGTGCCATGGTCGAACTCAGTCCAGAAGCTCTGCAAGGCGTTGCCAAACGATGGCGGGAAGCCGCCTATCCATCTTTAGTGGGAATCGCAACTGAACGGGTGGTTCCCGAATCAGAAGAGTCCGAATCAGAAGAAGAGATTGAAGACTCGCAGCTTGCGAGAGCGTTAGAATTAATTCGCGAGAAAACGTCGGCAACACCCGCGAAGACGGCTGCCTAAATTGAACACAATGGATCTTGTTAAAGATCCTAAGATGTCAGGGATTTGTAGCGATAGGATCTTTAAACAGATCCACGGCGACCACTTGTGGTCTTTAACATTTCAACACACTGGGACAACACTTCGATGGGTTTGTACGACCGAGACTACGGACGCAATGAGCGAACGCCGTGGGATCGAATTGAATCGCCACGGAGCATCGCTATCACTCTTATCGTGATCAACGTGGTGGTTTGGCTTGCGCAGTTGTTGTTCATCACCGACTATACCGATCCCGCGACCGGCCAGGTCTTTCGAGACTCGGTGACGGGCAACGTGCTGGAATACAACCAATTGATCAAATGGGGTAGCGTCAGTGGCGACACGCTGATTCGACCTTGGTTGTGGTGGCAATTCATCAGCTATGGATTCTTGCACGACGACAGCAGCCTGTTTCACCTGCTTTTCAATATGATCGGTTTGTTCTTCTTTGGACGAATCATGGAGCGCAAGTTGGGACAGCACGAATTCCTGCGTTTCTATCTGCTATCGATTCTGGCTGGCGGCATTGTCGGTGCTGTTTTTGATTTTGTTTCAATGCAGATGACGGGGGCCGGTTCTACGATGACGATTGGTGCCAGCGGCGGTGTCGTGGCGACCGTAATTCTGTTCGCTTGTTATTTCCCGTACCAAGAAATCTATGTGATGGCGATCTTACCCGTCAAAGCATGGATTGCGGCGACGTTCTTTGTGCTTAGTGATCTTGCCGGTGCGCTCGGCATCATGAATGGTATGGGACCGGGGTCGAATACCGCTTTTACGGTTCACCTAGCAGGCGCAGCCTTTGCCGGAGCCTACTTTTATCAAAAGTGGAACTTTGGCTTCCTGGATTTGACCACCATTTCGGATCTTCCTGATCGCCTGCGAAAACGTGCTCGTAGAGCCAAGTTAAAGATTCACGATCCCGACAAAAAAATGGCCAAGGAAGCCGATGATGCCGATCGGATTTTGGCAAAGATTCACGAGCAGGGGGAATCCAGCTTAACGTCATCCGAACGAAAAGTATTACAACGCTACAGTAAACGTCAGCGACAAAAACGAGAGCTATAAAATGGCATAGGCTTCCATTCGATGGTGTGAAAATTGACGTGGCCGGAATCAGCGAAACGCAGCTCAGGCAATCCAATACAACCCAATCCAATTTCCGGAACCGCGCTTCGCTTGTTCCGGGTTACTTCGAACCGAAAGATAACATCCTTGTCTGAACGAATTCATATTGTTGGCATTGGCGACGATGGCTTAGAAGGGCTGACCGGACAGGCGAGGCAACTGATAGAAGACGCGGGCATCCTGGTTGGCAATCAAGCCCTGCTCGACAAAGCTGGGAATGTTGCTGCGCAGAAGATTGTCTCCAGCGGAATGCTCGAAAATTTAAAACAGCAGATTCTTGATCTGCCAAGCAAGCCAACGGTGATCCTGGCGGGCGGTGACCCATTGTTTTATGGGATCGCTCGTTTTTTAACCGAGACATTTGGAAAAGATCGCTTTGAAGTTGTTCCCCATGTTTCCAGCATGCAATTAGCTTTTGCACGGGTCAAGGAAAGTTGGGACGATGCATACCTTTCGAATTTAGCCAACCAACCTCTCGACCGAGTGGTTGATAAAGTTCGCACGGCGGAACGAGTAGGTCTGTTTACGACCGAGGCAATCTCACCATCAATCGTCGCTGCGGCGTTGCTTGACCGCCGCATTGATTACTTCACGGTGTACGTTTGTGAGAACCTAGGCACTCGTGACGAAATCGTGACGAAGGGCGAATTGAAATCAATTGCTGAACAGAGCTTTGGTCCAATGAACGTGATGGTATTGGTCCGCCGACACGGCGCAGCTGATCAGCCAAGTGGAAGCCAACGTCGGCGATTGTTTGGGAATCCCGATGACCTGTTTATGCAGTCTCGTCCGAAACGTGGACTACTAACGCCCAGTGAAGTTCGCTGCATCGCGCTATCAGAAATGGATCTTTGTCACGATAGCGTTGTGTGGGATGTCGGTGCGGGCAGCGGAGCACTGGCGATTGAAGCGGCGTCGATTGCGAGTCGTGGAAAAGTCTTTGCGATCGAAATGGACGCCGAGGACTACGGCGTGATGATCGACAATAGCAAAATGTTCGATGTCCCATCTTTGGTCCCCGTTCATGGTCAAGCACCAGCGGCATGGGCCGAATTACCCGATCCTGATTCAGTATTCGTTGGCGGAAGCGGGCGAATGGTTCCAGAATTGGTCGCCGGTGCAGCAAAACGGCTAAAAAAAGGTGGGCGGATCGTGGTCAATGTTTCCAGCCCCGACAATTTAGTCGCGGTGGAAGCTCAGCTGAAAACGGCTGGGCTGCGAAGCGACGTCCGCATGATTAACATCGCCAGAGGCCAATACCAGCTCGATCGCGTCCGATTCGACGCTCTCAACCCAACTTTTCTGGTGCTCGGCGCGAAAGAATAGTTCTGGCCAAACCGCTGAACTATGATGGCACTGCGTTGAAACCCCATAAAAACTGAAACCCCATAAAAACCAAGCCGCTGGGCAATTTTTCCAACAGACTGATTATCCAGAGTCTGGATTTCGGCAATTTTGCCCTCTTCACCCTCCCCCAAGATTGAGGTTGTTCGATGCAGGTTCGTAAAGCTGTTATTACGGCAGCGGCACCCCGGCAAAACCGTCTTCCATTGCAACAACTGGTCGATTCCTGCGGTGAAGACAAAACTGCCTTGCAGCTGATCATCGACGAAACGGCAGCTGCTGGTATTGAGGAAATATGTTTGGTCATTCGCCCAGAAGACCAGCAGGCTTACGAATTGGCCGCAGGGCCACACTTGGCTGCAATCCAGTTTGTTCATCAAAATGAACCACTTGGCTACGCTGATGCGATCTATCGCGCTGCTGGCTTCGTAGCCGATGACGCTTTTTTGCATTTAGTCGGGGATCATTTGTACGTCAGTTCCACGGGCGTGCCGTGTGCGAAGCAACTCGTTGACGTCGCGAAGGAATACAAGTGCAGCGTTTCTGCGGTGCAATCGACTCGCGAAAGCATGCTTCCCTACTTTGGTGTCGTCAGCGGGCCGCGAATGCCTCAGACCCAGCGACTGTACGAGATTGAACATGTAATCGAAAAGCCAACCCCAACATTAGCAGAGCAAGAGTTGGTGACGCCGGGGCTACGCAGTGGGCATTACCTCGGTTTCTTCGGAATGCACGTGTTGACTGCTGATGTTATGTCATTGGTTCGTGATTTGGCCACAGGTAATTCAACCACGAATGCGAGCGGTAAGGTGCCTTGTTTATCGGACGCGGTCGCGATGCTGCCATCACGCGGAAGATATTTGGCGCATCAAGTCGAAGGCACTCGCTACAACCTTGGCGTTAAATATGGCATTTTGAAAGCGCAACTGGCAATCGGATTATCGGGTCGCGATCGCGATGAAATTCTTGTTGGAATCATGGATTTACTCTCCAACCGAGTCGAAGGACAGAGCGTCGAATGCACCGGCTAATTGAGATCATTGTCAGTGAAGACGAGTCGATACGGAATCAGTCTTTAGAAACTGTTTGCGAAGGATTGTCGCTCGAGGAATTACTGCAAGCTGCGTCAGAGTTAGATCAATTTCGTCGTCAAGAAAAGAATCTGTACTTTCGTGTCCGAGCGTTGTTTTTTCTGGCAGCGATTCATCGATATCATCTACCCAAACGGTTGACATCGGAACACAAAGGGCTGATTCCCTTCGCTGGGTATCGCCATCTTTTGTCTCGACGGTTTCTTGAAGCGATCGATGTTTTTCTTGATACGCAAGTTGCTAATGGACCAAGCGATGGCGTCTGTAGCTCGCTAGCCGAAGCTTATCACAAGCTGGGATTTCAAACGTTAGCTGATCAAGTTCGGTCTAGTGTTCGTGGAGTGCGTGGCAACCAATGGATGTTCCGAATGGGACATCCCGACGATCATCCGCTAAGGATTCGCTCTGAATTACTTGACGTCGATCCCAGCACCGGGGCGTCGCCTTTAATCCGCGAATGCACGGCGGTACGCATGGACTTTTCGCATAGTGCTTGGAGCGACATTTTCTTTCTTGGGATGGACTACCCCCAGGGCGCTTGTGTGGTCAACGTATCGGTTGACTTGGGCATTCGTGGTCGTGACCCGCATCCGGTGCCACCGATTGAGACTTATCTTCGCGTCATTGACGTGCCGGTGATCCGTTTGACCAGCGTTGACTTAGGCGTTTCGACCGAAGTTGAATCGATCACTGAAATGTTCGACTTCGCGCGAGACTATTTGGGACTTTTGAAGGCGGCCGTCATTGCAGCGGGAATCGTTCCCCCAGGCCTGGAGGGCTCCGACGCTGAAATGAGTGATCTGCTAACACGTTTGGTGGGGCCTGGTCGGGGAATCGAACTGGTCAGCAAAATCAATGACATTCCCAAGGGATCCAGGTTAGCGGTTTCCACGAACTTGCTGGGTTCTTTAATCTCGGTCTTGATGCGAGCGACCGGTCAGGTGCAAAGCTTGCAAGGTGCACTGACGGAAGCGGATCGCAGAATCGTGGCGGCACGAGCGATCCTGGGGGAATGGATTGGTGGCAGCGGTGGTGGTTGGCAAGATTCCGGAGGCGTGTGGCCAGGCATTAAGCTGATTTGCGGAACTCAGGCGACGGAGGACGATCCGGAGTTTGGAATCAGCCGCGGACGTCTCATGCCGGTCCATCAAGTTCTTTCTGACGATGAACTTTCGCAAGCATCCACGCGAGAGAAAATCCAAGATTCACTTGTGCTCGTTCATGGCGGGATGGCCCAGAATGTTGGTCCGATCTTAGAAATGGTGACCGAACATTACTTACTACGCAGCGAGAATGAATGGGATGCTAGGCAAGAGGCGATTGAAATCTACAACGACGTCGTCGCTGCGATCCGAAAAGGAGACATCCGGCGGATTGGCGAACTGACAACTCGCAACTTTGAAGGCCCTCTGCGAGCTATTATTCCTTGGTCAACCAATCGTTTCACTGATCAGCTAATTCAGATTTGTCGTGATCAGTATGGCGATCAGTTCTGGGGATTCTGGATGCTCGGTGGCATGGCGGGCGGTGGCATGGGATTCATTTTTGATCCCAAAGTAAAAGAGGAGGCCGCAGATTGGCTTAGCCAAAAAATGATCGAAGTAAAGCGATCCTTGGAAACCGCGTTACCCTTTGCAATGGATCCAGTCGTCTACGATTTTTCAATCAACGACAATGGATCATTTGCGACGATGTTGACGGGTGAAAATGCAATCATGCCCGATCGTTACTACGCTCTGGTCATGCCAGAGTTATTGCGAACTCCGTTGCGTAAATTGCCAGCTGGCCGAAGAGCTGAAATGACGCAAGTCGCATCGCTAATCGAGGGAACTCAGGGCAACGCAACCGCTAAGTTGCTATTTCGCGGTTTGTTGCCAGCCAAAGAATCCTTGCAGGCGAAACAAGAGACTTTGCCGGAAATTCTGGACCAGTGCGGGTTTGATCGAAAACAGCATGAAACGATTCGCGAGGACTTACTGAAAGGTCGTATTGGATTAGCATCGAATCGTTTAGCATCTAGCACGACGATTACGGACGTCCGACCGGAGGACGTCATCGACCTACGTGGACAAGTCGATCAACAATCGATCGACTTGGGTTCACGGGCGATCGCTGATGGCCAAGTTGCGGTGGTCACATTAGCAGCGGGGGTTGGAAGTCGCTGGACAGAAGGTGCAGGTGTTTGCAAAGCGTTACACCCGTTTAACCGGTTTGCGGGAAGGCACCGCAGTTTCCTAGAGGTGCATCTTGCGAAGAACCGTAAGGTTGCCAAGCGGCACGACTGCGTGATTCCGCACGTGTTCACGACAAGCTATTTGACCGATGGCCCCATTCGTGATTACCTCGTCAGGCACGCTCATTTCGATATGCCGCAAGTCCATCTTTCAACAGGCCGAAGCATCGGTCTTAGGATGATTCCAACCGAGCGTGACTTGCGGTTCCTATGGGAAGAAACTGCTCAGCAAGTACTGGATGCTCAACAGCAAAAAGTTCGCGAAAGTGTACGAACTGCATTGATCGATTGGGCTAGGAAAACAGGCCAAGCCAGTGACTACACCGATAACCTACCCCGTCAGTGCATCCATCCAGTGGGCCACTGGTACGAAGTCCCTAATCTGCTGCGAAATGGATTGCTGCACCGAATGATCACCCAGCAGCCCAAGCTGAAGTATTTGCTGTTACACAATATCGATACCCTCGGCGCGACCGTCGACCCAGGGATTCTGGGGCATCACATGAATGGCGGCGCAACACTCTCGTTCGAGGTCATAACGCGTCGGCTGGAAGATCGCGGTGGCGGTTTGGCGTTGGTTGGCGGCAGACCACGATTGGTGGAAGGCTTGGCGATGCCCAGCGAAGACACCGAATTTGATCTTACGTACTACAACTCGATGACGACGTGGATTGATATTGACGGACTGCTCGCATCCATGGGGCTAATGCGATCGGAGCTTAGCGATCTGGTAAAAGTAAATAACGCCGTACGGCAGATGGCTAACCGGATGCCAACTTACGTGACACTGAAAGACGTAAAAAAACGGTGGGGACACGCTCAAGAGGACGTCTTCCCAGTCTCTCAATTCGAAAAGCTATGGGGTGACATGACGAGTCTACCCGAAGTCAATTGCCAGTTCTTCGTCACATCAATGCAAAGAGGCCAGCAGTTGAAAACCCAGTCTCAGTTGGACCCTTGGAAGCGAGACGGAACTGCCGACTACATCGATTCCTTGTGTATTTGGAACGATTGAAGCATCCAACGATGCCCTTGCGAGCATCGTTGGCACGTTCGCCAAAGTGCGTCAATTAAGCCACTTTGCTTTTCGCCATGGTCGTTTTCAACAGCTCAACTTCGCTATTGACGTTTGTCTTCTCGAAAACACGAGACCGATGCTTCGATGCTGTCTGAACAGAGATTTCGAGTTGGGATGCGATCTGTTTCAAAGTGTTTCCTTCCATCAGCAGGTTGGCGACTTCAGACTCGCGGTCAGTCAGGATGTCCCATTGATAAGCGACAACGCAATCGTCGTCCGTTTTCAATTTCGCTTTCTTGTTGTGATCGATCGCTAGTTTGATCGTTTCCAAGATCTCCATTGGCGGACGATCCTTGTCAACAAAGTCAAACATTCCCGCGCGAAACGCTGCTCGGCACGAGGTCGTGTCGGCAAAGCCAGTCATCAAAACACTTGTCAACGGCAGCTCTTGCTCGGCGATGTGTTGAAAAACCGCTAGCCCGTCCATACCAGGCATCATCATGTCTAGCAAAACACAGCCTGCGGGAAGCTCTGTCGCCTCAACCAGGAATGCCCGCGGAGTTGAAAAGCAAACGGTTTTTAGGCCTGCTGAACTACACAGACGCGTGATGTAATCTCTTTGGACTGAATCATCGTCGACCAAGTAAACACAGTCTTGTGTTTCCGAATTGTGGACGGCGTTCGGTTTGTTTGTTTCTAAATTTTGATAGGGCAGCGAATCAGTAGTGTTTTGCACGAGATTTTCTTAGATGATAGCGGGCGGGGCACAAGACAGCTCAAAATTGGGGTCATGTGGGGACGAGCTGTTACGAGAGATATCGAAATCTGATGACCATTTGGCCCAAAGAAAAACGGGCAGTTGTCACTATCGTTCGATCATCCGTGGGCTTAATCCGATTGCAACGCTCTGTACGTCGCATCGATTAAAAAATAGCTGGAGTGAGCTGATTAAATGATGGTCTCACCCAGCAAGCCATAACTAACCCAGCTCAAATCTAAAGCAACTTCAAGAGTGGAAATCACTGGGTAATTCGCGCTTGCACTCGATCGCCTAAAAGCAATGGACCGTAAGGCATCGCTCAGTCAGCCAGAGGCCCCATCGATCGTGCACGTTCACGGCTTGGAATTTGGCACGACGTCTTTCACGTTCGCCGTTTCACCAGCGTTTGTCGTACCCTTCTGTTCCTGATCGTCATCCATGTCGTCTTCCTCCAGTTCCAGCTCCCGGCGACGTTCTTCTGCTTCCAGCTCGATCTTTCGCTTTTTAAGATCTTCTTCTGCGTCTAAGCGAATCTCAGCATAACGAGTAGGGTCAACGCTTCCTTCATAACCCATCATTTCAACAAACGTCTTCAGCGGGAAACCTTCTGGAATATCCTCCGAATCAATCAGTGTCATGTACCGACGAATTGAGCGGTACAAATCTTCAGCGCTGTCGTCGATGGTCAAGATGGGATAGTCATCAAAGATCTCTTCCCAAACGCCGAATGCTTCTTCATAAAGATCAATCGCCTTATCGAGTTCGGCCTCTTCATTGGCAAGTTCGGCGTCGTAGATAAGCTTCCTGGCTCGAACAGTTCGTGATTCTTGTTCTGCACTTGCGAGCGCCTTCCAGTAGGCATAATTGATTTGCGTTCGATAGCCATCCGTTTTTCGGAAGCGTTCATCAATCTCATTTAGTTCGCCGATCAATTGGACTGCACGCAATCGAACGCTGGGTTCAGAATCACGAGCGATACTTTTAAGACCAGCGTTCAAGCCCGTGAAAAAGTTCTTTACCAATTCTCTTTCCGACTGGCTTTGATCGGCCGCTTTTCTGCGAAGAATATCCTGTCGCTCAGGCGGGTAATTCGAGATTCGTTCCTCGATAAATTGATCGTAGACTTCGCCGGTCAGTTCGCCGAACTCTTCAAGTCGTTCTTCACGACGCCGGTAAAGATCGTCGAGGCCATCAAGTTTGATCGTAAACGGTGACGTGGTCGGGATACTGCGGTTTCCGAAACGAGCCCAGTCTTCGGATGCCATTTGCCAAGCATTCTCAGCTCGGTCGTCCAGAATCCCTTCCTTCTCGATTGCTTCGGCGTGTTTGATACGCCATTTTGGTCCGGTCTCGTAAAAGTTCAGCGGAGTTTGGCGATTGATCGCCACGCCTGAATCGACCAACTCGTAACCGTAATTAAGCCATAATCGACCAACCAGCCAATTATCCGGTTTACCCAGCGGACCGCGAGCTTCCGGACTATCGACGGCGATGTCTTGATCGATCAACGACTCATGAAGCACATCGTCTTCTGAGAACAGACGACGAAACTGGCGTTTCTCATCTGAGGTTCCCATCTTCGAACCATAGAACCAACCTGTGTACCAAACCAATCGAGGCGCTTCGCGGTTTTGCCGAACACCGCGTGAGAGAAATTCAGTCCCTTCACGCACCATTTCATATCTTTGGCGGTAATCGTCGAACTCGGTCGAAACGTTGTAGGCCAGATTATGAGCTTGGTGTTCCCAAACCTTTTCAAAGTGCGGCTGTAGCAAAGCAATGTTATTGAGCGTCGCTTTCAGGCGATCCCATTCATGCAGAACTTTGTATTCATGAGCGCGGTTCCACAGTAGGGTCGCAGCTACGCCGCGAAGCCCTAAGGTTGCCAGTTTCATCGTTTCGCTAGCGGGGCTAATCTCACCCAGGTCGCTTTCAGAGATATTGTATTTGTGACGCAGCTTGGAAAGCTCGCCACCACTATCACCTGATGAGGGTTGACCAAGTTTGTAGAGCGGCAAGAGCATCGCCAAAAGAACGACGATGTAAATAAGCTTGCGACGAAAATTTGAAGTGCGATTCATGCCGCGATCTCGCGAGTTTTCAAGAAGAAATAGCTGACTAAGAACGCCAAAAGGCAGTAACCCAACGTCGCGGCTGCGTGACGAAGCAACAACGCTCCGAAAATGTCAAAGCCGCTGGCGGCAAATTCAGCAGTGCCGACCATCTTGGGCAAGTTTGGGAGTGCCGTGGCGATGGCATCCAGTGTGTACACAATGCCGGCATCAAAAGTCTTAATAACCGTTGCTGCAGCAGTATCGACGTCCAATTCGGTTGTCATCGCATCTTGTTTCAACAGACGAACAAGTGATTCCACGGGACCACCTCCGCGAGAAATTCCTTGATCGATGTAATGTCGGGTGTCGTAAACCTGCTCTGCTGAAAATCCTAACAAGACGCAAACAGCCGTTGCGACCATCGCTACGGGCCCGCTTAAGAAGGTGCTGAACATCACGCCGAACGCGATTACCATGGTCATCTGCAACCAAATTGAAACATAGGCTTTGAAGAAATTCCAAGCAAAAGAGCTTTCATCAGGGCGCAAATAGATACCGCTGCGTGTCATGCCCAAATACTGTGAACTGTCCATGCAGCGAATGGCAACCGTCAGGCGACCATCCTCATCCACCAAATCGTCAAACACGTTTAGCATGCGAGTCTCTTCACCCGCAGTGCCTTCGATCTCGATTGGCAAAATCTTCTCATCGACTGCATATTCATTCACGACGAAGGCAATGGGATTTGACTCGATCGCCTTGGTGGGGTGCTTCATCGTGATTGAACCACGAATCCCCGATTCGATGTCACCTTTGAATGAGCGGTAGGCGCGAATCGACAAGTCGATAGGGATTCCCACCCCGTAACGCTCTGGCGTCACGTTTTTGAATGTGTACTCGGCTTTGCCAAGTGTTCCACCCTCGACATAACCGTGCTGGATTTTGCGAGTTCCTTTGGCGAGTCCGACTAGACGCGAGACACCAGCGCTGCCGTAGCCGCCCGCTAGCTGCTCGTTACCTACATCGATTCCCGCGTCTTTCTGTTCACCGCTTCGGTCAAAGAACGCAATGTCACCGTAAGATGGTATTCGGGCGCGTAAGGCACGTTCTGGTGGCCCGATCGTAAAGTCGCCATCGGCTGTTCTGGTAACTACGTGCAAGTGACCGCGAACCATATTCGTCAAACCGCTGCGAGCTTCGTTTTCCTCACCTTCAGCAGCCGGTTCGATCGTGAAGCTGTGCTGATGGTTGCGAACGTAATCGGTTTCCCCAACCAGTGTGCCGTCATCTAACTCTTGAACTTCTGTGACTTCCAAGTGAGTGTGCCGCAATCCACGCGTCACAAACAGATAGCTGGATAGCCCCATCGGAATCAGGATCAGAGTTCCCACGCCAATGAAGCCCACCATACGACCAAGAACAATCTCGGTCGCACGTACCGGTTTGGTGACGATCGAATAGATTGTTTTGCTCTTGATCTCAGCTGGCAGCGAAAAGGCACTGATAAACAACGCCAAAGCCAGCACCAAATAGTTGGTCGCGGTAAGAACAAAGCTAATATACAGCCGAGCGGGGTCATCGCTTTCAGGGTTCAGGTACCAACCGGCCAACAACAGCACGACCAGGAACAACCCAACCACAAACAAGACCTTACGCCGGATCGCTTCCTTAAAAGCCAACCGCGCAAGTGCATAAATTCGGCGGGGTGACGTTCCCGGCAAATCGAATCGGATCAGATCGCGAATCGTTCGGGCGACCGCGTAGAATCCTTCCACCGGTCCGTAGCGAACCGCAGAAATGATGTATCCCACAATCAGACCCAGCACGATCGCCAAGATGATCAGCACCACACCTTGCAGTGCTGCACTTTCCAAAAACGCGCCGGGACGGATCAACCATTCGTAAAAGGACCAAAAGTCCTCTGGTTGCAGCGTCATTGTTTGCCCTCACCGTCGGTTTTCGATGCGGAACCAGATTGCTGGTCTGAATCCGCTGATACAGGATCCGCCGAAACACGGCGGGCACCTGGGCGAGCTTCGCTTTCGCGAACAATGTTCAGGAACAACTCTTCCATCGTCGCAGTCGGATTATCAATTGATTTGATCTCACCACCGTGACGCTGAATCAGTTCCGAAATTTCTTTCTTCGCTTGATCGCTCAAACCGGTCGCGTGAACTTCGGTCACATCTTTGACCTTCAAAAGATCTGAGACCCGCCCCAATTCTTTTAATTCACCCTGGTGCAAAATCGCCACGCGGTCGCAAACGTCTTGAACATCTGCTAATTGGTGGCTGCAAAGCAGGATTGTTTTTCCCTGGTCGCGGAGCGCTAGAATCAGGTCTTTCATTTCGCGAGTACCGATCGGGTCCAGCCCGGTCGTTGGTTCGTCAAGCAGAATGAGATCAGGATCATTGATCAGAGCCTGAGCCAAACCGACCCGACGAGTCATCCCCTTACTGTATTCCTTCAACTGGCGGTGGCGGGCACCGGACAGGCCGACCAGTTTGATAAGTTCTTCAACGCGTTTCTTCCGATCCGCTGCCGACATATTGAAAAGCCGACCGTAAAAGTCCAGCGTCTCTTCGGCCGACAAAAACTTGTACAAATAGGACTCTTCAGGCAGATAACCGATTCGCTCGTTTTTGCTGGTCTCGCTGGCGTCCTTGTCGAACACCAAAACACGGCCGCTGGTTGGGAACAATAGCCCCAGAATCAGCTTGATTGTCGTTGACTTGCCGCTGCCGTTGGGGCCCAGCAAGCCGAAAATCTCACCTTGCTTGACCTCGATATCCAACGATTTAAGAGCATTGACCTTTTTACGGCCCCAGAAATCCCGGTAAATTTTGCTCAGGTTGCGAGTTTCGATGACCACGCCAGAATTGGCAGCCGGTGACGCGGCACTTTGATCAGAAACGGCAGTGCCAGCCGAAGCATTTTCGGCTGAAGGTGCTTCGGTATCCACAGGCGAAAGAATCCGTAGGAGAAATCAAGTAAGAAGGAGACGAAATGCCAATGTTTTCGCTACGCGTCGGCTGTCCGTAGGGTTCGCTGACTAACTAAAATCATTTGACAAAACGAGCACGGATCTAACTTGACGTATTTTCCTCCCGCCGGTGTGCCGGATTCGCAGCTTTCCGATCGATATGCGGAAGCTCTCGAATTCCTTTACGACCGTATCAATTACGAAAAGCTTGCCAACACCGGCGGTAGGTATCCGTTCCGGCTTCGCCGAATGGTCGATCTGTTGGTCCGCCTTGACTTGACGCATTTGGTGCATCCTTCGCATTTAGAAGGACTTGGCGAAAAAGAGACGAAACACAGTCCCGTGCCAATCGTCCACATTGCTGGTACGAAGGGCAAAGGTTCTACGGCGACCATGATCGCGTCGGTTTTGACCGCAGCCGGAATCAAGACAGGTGCCTATACGTCGCCGCACTTGCATCGCTTGGAAGAGCGTTTTCGAATCGATGGTTTGCTATGTGATCCGGCGGATTTGGTTGATCTTGTCGATCGCGTTCGTTTGGTCGCCAGCGATATGGCCAATGACGATGTGGGTGAGCCATCTTTTTTTGAATTGACGACTGCGATCGCGCTGCTGCATTTTCACCTTTCAAGCTGCCAAGCGATTGTCCTAGAGGTAGGTTTGGGCGGACGGTTGGATAGCACCAACGTGTGCTTGGCAACCGTTTCTGTGATCACATCAATCGGGCTAGATCATCAACATGTTTTAGGAGACACAAAAGAACTGATCGCAGCCGAGAAAGCTGGCATCATCAAATCTGGCGTGCCGGTGGTTTGTGGCGTGACCGAAACCGGTCCTCAGTCTGTCATCGAGGAATTTGCACGGTCGAAAAAATCGCCGCTGTATCAACTCGGGCGGGACTTCGGTATTGATTCTCAACCCGACCAGGATTGGGGCTCACGAATGTCCTTTTCAGCGAGCAACCCGGCACTGGAATCGATTGCCGAGGTCAATTTGTCTCTGGAGGGCATCCATCAAACTCGCAACGCATCGCTCGCGATCGCCACGACCCAAATTTTGACGCAGCAAGTCTTGGTCCCTGTTGGAAACCAAACAATACGTTCGGCCCTAGCCAACGTGACGTGCGATGGGCGCATTGAACGATACCAATTAGTTGGTGACGTCACGGTTGTGATCGATGCGGCGCACAATGAAGATTCGATCGTCTCGCTCTGTAATGCGATAAGCTCTCGCAGGGAATTGGCATCGTCGCCAACCACTTTCATCTTCGGCACCAGCATCGATAAAGTCGCCGAACCAATGGTCCGTTGCATCACAAAAATTGCTGACACCCTGGTCCTGACCCAATTCACCAGTAACCCTCGGTTCACGGATCCTGAAAGCCTACGGCAATGCATTCCGGCGTCGTGGAGAGGTCACTTGATGATCGAGAAAGATCCTTTGGCCGCATGCCAGTTAGCGGTTGCGAAAGCGAAAGCTGGTTCAACGATCGTTCTCTGCGGATCGTTTTTTCTGGTCGCTGAAACTCGGCAATGGTTTGCAGACCGCAGTGATTAAACGTCGGTGAAGCCAGGTTGAATCAATGTTCAACCAGGCGTGTCGCCGTGCCGGAGCCTACGCTTTAGCTCTTCTTCAGTTCTTCCAACTTCGAGATCCGTTGATCGGCTTGGTGCATCAGCGTTTGGACGATTGAAATGCGCGTGTCGAGCTCAGCGGTAAGCTCTCGTTGCAGATCAAACATCGCCACCTGCCAACGCTGAGTCTCCGGCGGCGCATCGGCCAACGGCAACACGGGATCTTTCCGAGTCTGAATTTTCTTGAGTTCTCGCGTCGCGGCACGGGCCTCGCGATTGACCCGCTTTCCCATCTTCATCTGCCGCCGAGCCAACACCCAGCCTAAGATTAGGAAGCCAGCAACCATCCACAATTGAGCTCCCTGCATCGATCCAAATCCACTGGACTCTTCTGCCGCCTGCCCAGCGACTTCGACCGGCCCAGTCGCTAGCCCAGTGGCTAAATCTGTTGCCACCTCAGTTACACCGGCAATGATTCGGGTGTCTGCGAGATATTGAAGTAGCGTCAGCATGAATCGCTCGGCTCGGAATTAGTTACCCACAACCTGCGTTACAGCAATCCAATCGCAGGATAAGATGGTTCTAAATTAGTAATCGGCTCCGCCAACGCTGTTGGCCGAACTAAGCGCCAAAGATTGTCCTCGACAAGATTAGATAAGAAATAATGATTGTGCCAAATGATTCGTTAAGCAGGTCTGAACACTGATGAAAATCGAGGTTTGGCATGCCACCAGTTCTCGACAAGACCCAGGCCGGGTTGAACAAGTGTGTGAGGGCTATTTGGACTCTGGCGAACGACGCAAGGCCGATCAATTTCGGCAACCGACTAGCCGCAACCAGCACGTGATCGGTCGCGGGATGGCTCGTCGGTTGATTGGCGAACAAACAGGCGTCGACCCAAGTCAGATTGAATTTGGACTCGAGCAATACGGAAAGCCGTTCGTTATTGCTCCAGGTGATGCGGCTCGCCCGTTCAACGTCGCCCACACCAGCGGCCTGGTGCTTTGTGGGCTTGCTGAGAAGTCGCCTGCGATGACTCAGGCAGCCAGCGTATCGTCCGTCCAATTGGGTGTTGATGTTGAAGCGATTGATCGGCGAACAGATCCCGCGATCGCTGAACGCTTCTTTTCAAAACCTGAAGTCGATCATCTTCGAGCCTGCGTCGGTGAGGCGGACCGTCGCCTAAATTTTCTGAGAATTTGGACGCTGAAAGAATCTTTTATCAAGGCCATTGGAACTGGCATGTCCACACCGCTTGCCGATTTCGCATTCGAGCAAATTGACTCAGAACGCCCAGTCATTCGAATGCTCAGTGATGAATTGGATGTCGGCAACGATTGGCAATTTAGCGTCTTTGAACCCAGACCGGGTTTCATCGCGGCAACGGCAATTTGCACCGGCAAGCAGACGCCAGTTCCAGAATTGTCGTTATCGCGATTTGATGACATGGTTTGACGGAAGGTCGACTTTGTTTAAGCATTTTCATTTGACGCACGTCGCGTGGAGAAATTTGTCGTGACCGTTATGGCGGATTGAACCATGGTGGTGGTTTGTTTCCCCAGCCCGGTGTACTTTCGCGTCACCATGCAGCCGAGTCGATGCTTGAACTTCGCAGCGGAAAAGAAGCAGACCTTTAAGCTTTCCCACCCACGTCGATCCGAATTGATGGAAGGATTTTCAACAAGTGGCCAACGTACCAACCCGACCCAACGAAGTTCCTCGCGGTGATGCGAGTGGGTTCAAGCAATACTTCAAGCAAGACTTTATTTCTGGGCTGCTCGTTTTTCTGATTGCCTTGCCACTTTGCTTGGGAATTTCGCTTGCCTGTGGGTACCCGCCAATCGCTGGGATCTTTACGGCGATCATCGGTTCCATCCTGTGTACGTTTCTTAGCGATAGCGAACTGACCATCAAAGGACCAGCGGCCGGTTTGATCGTGATTGTCGTCGGTTGTGTCGAAGACTTTGGCGGCAACGGTATGACCGGCGGCTGGGTTGATGCTGACATCACGGCTTACAAGGCGGCGCTTGCCGTTGGCGTTGCCGCCGCCGTTCTTCAGATCTTGTTCGGTTTTTTTCGTGCTGGGATTCTGGGTGAACTTTTCCCTTCAGCCACGGTCCACGGCATGCTGGCGGCGATCGGAATCATCATCATGATCAAGCAGTTTCCAATTGCATTGGGCGTGATTGGAGCCGGTGGCGATCCACTGGAAATGTTGCGAGAGACGCCGCGTTACTTCGCGGATGCCAACCCAGCGATCGCGTCGATTGGAATCGTTAGCTTGGCGATCATGTTCGCTTGGCCTTTCATTCGCGAGCGTGTTTCGTTTCTGAAGTCCATACCAGCGCCTTTGGTGGTGCTGCTGGTTGCCGTTCCGCTGGGGATGGGGTTTGACCTTTTGCATACGCACTCCTATTTCCTTTCCAATCATGAATATCAGTTGGGTGAGCAGTACCTCGTCAAGATGCCTGATCGTGTCTTTGGCATGTTCGACGACATAACCTTTCCAGAGTTCTCTGCATTGAAACAAGCGAAGGCCTGGAAGTGGGTGATGATGTTTTTTCTGATTGGAACACTCGAGTCGCTGCTAAGTGCCAAAGCGATCGACCTGCTGGATCCTTGGAAACGCAAAACGGATATGAACCGCGACCTTATGGCGGTTGGTGTCGCAAATTTGGCCGCATCAGGGCTTGGTGGTTTGCCAATGATTTCTGAAATTGTTCGTTCGAAAGCGAACATCGACAATGGAGCTCGAACGCGTTTTGCCGACATGTGGCACGGTATCTTTTTGCTGCTTTGTGTTGCCCTGATTCCAACCCTTCTGCATCGAATCCCTTTGGCTGCCCTAGCTGCGATGCTGGTCTATACCGGTTTTCGTTTAGCTCACCCCAGCGAGTTCTTGCGCGTCTGGCGAATCGGTAAAGAACAGCTAGCGATTTTCGTCACCACCTTGGTGGTTGTCTTGGCAACCGATCTGCTGATTGGGGTCGCCGCAGGCGTCGTTCTGAACATACTTTTTCACGTTTCCAACGGGATGCCGTTCAAAAGCATGTTCAAACTTATCTTGGAAGTCCAAGACGTTGATGAAAACACCAGCATCATCATTGCCAAAGAATCCGCAGTATTTAGCAACTGGATTCCCTTTCGCCATCAGATCGAACAAGTCGGATTGGTTCAGAAACGCAATTTGATTGTCGATCTATCCGGGGCAAAATTGGTGGATCACAACGTGAAGGAAAAGCTAAAAGAAATAGGGCAAGACTTTGAACACGTTGGCCTCAATTTCGAGGTCCGCGGGCTTGACCCCTAACAGCAATTCATTAGCGGGAATTGCAGGTTAAATCAGTTTTTCAAACTGGAGACTGTATCGCCGTAGCGAAGCTCGCGCAGAGCTTCGGCGATTGCTTGGAAACCGAACGCCTACGCGGCGATCGCTACTTGCTGACGACACCCCAGCTTGAAAAACAAACTTGCCCTGGCGGGAATCAAGCTTCCCTTGTTTCAGTCTGCGCTGGATCGTTATGATACGTTAGTACAGATGGGTTGCCCTAGATCCGCTTTAAAGGAACGACAATGTCCAAGTATCTTGAGAATGTAAAACGCTACGTCGATTCACCCAACGAGGACGCGGTCGAAGCGTTGGTTGGCCACTTAGGAATCGCGTTGGAAGGACGTGATTCGTCGGGTGTGGCGGTCACCGATCCCGGTGAACTGGAAGCAGTGCGGAAAGGCTATTGCTCGAGGACGCTAGATCTGACCGCAGAAGAAGCAGATAAGGCAATCGCGGCGGTTGCCGAAAAAATGAAGAGCGACAATTTCAAGTGCCGCGTCACTTTTTATTACCTGCTCGCCCAAGAAAGCGATTCGATGAATCGCTTGGCTGGCTGATACGTTAAAGACGGCGAACTTCGCCACAGGAACTGAAACAAACCGTAGCTTGACCAGCCACGGTTCAGTCGAAAATGTCGTAAGCCCTAGCGGGATCAGCCACGGTTGGCACCGCTAGCCTTCGACGGTGATGCCCATGCTGCGAGCGGTGCCTTCGATCATCAATACAGCTTGATCGATGCTGCGAGCATTCAGGTCAGCCATCTTCTTCTCTGCGATCTCAACGCACTGGGCACGCGTGACCTTGCCGACTTTTTCCTTGTGAGGAACGCCACTGCCTTTGGCGATGTTGGCAGCGGATTTCAGCATCGACGCCGCTGGCGGGCTTTTGGTGATGAATTCAAAGCTGCGATCGTTGTAGACCGTTACGATCACGGGAATCGGAGTACCAGCGTACTCTTTGGTCTTGTCGTTGAATGCTTGAACAAACTGGCCCAGGTTGACACCAAACTTACCAAGCGCGGTACCAACGGGTGGCGCAGGTGTGGCTTGACCGCCAGGAATTTGAAATTTGGCAACGCCAGTTACTTGTTTAGCCATAATGAAAGCTGTTAGCTGTTAGCGATTAGCGATTAGCTTTTCTTGAAAGCGGGAATCAATAATCAGTGTGGTTGGGGAAACAAAACGAAATTTGAAAAGCTACCGGCGAAACGCTAATAGCTATTCGCTTTCCTACAGTGGTTCGACTTGCCAGTGATCCAGTTCCATCGGAACACTGCGGCCGAAGATATTGATGATCACAGTGATGCGACCATTGGCTTCGTCGACGGCGTCGACATCGCCTTCCTGGTTCTCGAAGTTGCCTTCCTTGACCCGAACCCGGTCGCCCACCTTGAATGGGATCCCGATTTTGATCGGTGCTTCTTCTTCGTCATCGACTTCGGGTCGATTAATAAAACGTTCGATATCGGACGGTTCCATGGGCATCGGCTTGCCAGCGGCACCGGTGAAATCGCTGATTCCACCTGTTTCGCGGCACATAAACCATGTGTCGTCATTAATCAGCATGTTGACCATGATGTAACCCGGCAAAAGCTTTCGCTTGCTAATGCGGCGTTTACCATCACGGGTAAAGGTGGCGACATCTTCGGTTGGAACAACAATTTCGCCAAAGAACTCTTCCATGCCTTCCATGCGAACCTTCTTGCGAAGGGCGTCGGCAATGGTGTCTTCACGGTTGAAGGCAACTTTCAAGATGTACCAGTCCATCTGCGGCGCTTCGCCCAGATCAGGGCTGCCGTCCAGATTGATTGAACGAATGGTGTCGCGAGGCTCGTCGACCTTAGCCTTGGCTGCTGCCTTGGGCGGCGCAGGTGGCGGCGCAACCGGTGGCGGCTTGGGGGCGTCATCCGTCGGTGTGCCGGTATCTTTCGCAACGGCGATGGAATCTTCAGCACCGGCAGTCGTTTCCTGCTCCAGTGCATCCGCTGGTTCGGCAACTGGGGTTGCTTTCACCGCATCGTTGGCATCGGGCGTTGGCTGGTCGTCGGTTGGTTCGGCGTCGTTCACAGGTATTCAGTTTGCAAGTGTCACCAGCGACGTGGTGATGGGAAAATCGTCAGGACGGGAACTACGAAGTCACGCCGATGGCGCTGAAAATCGCTTGCCATAGTATATCGAATAGAAACAAAGCAACAGCGAGGAAGAAAATCGTAAAGATCACCACCACTGAGGCTCGTTTTAGCTCATCCTTGCTGGGCCAAGTCACCTTGTTCATTTCCGCTTCGCCAGCGATCAGGAAGTCAGCGAATCTAGGCCAATTGACGACTCGGTATCCAAACCAGAGTGCGGCCGCGAGCGTGACAGCTGGCACGGCGGGAATTGCAGGCGAACCGGCTGGCAAAGCCGCCCGAAGCGTTGAATAAAGCGACCAGCAGGCCAAGGCGGCGACGACCCAAATCGCGAGCGCCGACAATTGGCGAACGAACCGACCTTGATTGGGCTTATACACCGTGTTGGTGAATAGCTCCTTAGTCAGCGATGGGCCGCTGGCGACGGCATTGTTAGTGGTAATGTCTCGGGACACGATCGACTCCTGCGTGAGCACTCGTACTCTAGTTTTTGACGTCAGCCGCGTCCGATGCGGCCAAGCGATGTTTCAAAAGTTCAGTATTTCAAATTCATTCGTAAAAGCAGGGGCGGAGGGACTTGAACCCGCAACCGCTGGTTTTGGAAACCAGTGC
>CAYVAN010000036.1:0-27139 GCA_964449225.1 uncultured Rhodopirellula sp. | reverse complement strand
GCGTAGATGTTGACAGATACCAAAAAAGTAACGAGCACAAAAAGACGGTGCCGGAGCCGATCCAGAAACCGTATTTGACGGCAACGGCAAAGTATTCCTTTAACTGATCCATTTGTGTTTTACCGGTTTGAGGCTGCTGGTCGAATTTGTGCGGAGTGAAATTCGTGTTGGTTGAAATGAGTGCTAGGTGACTGCGTGAGCTTCGGTTGCGTTGTCAGAAGCCAGGATCGGCTGGGTCGATGTCGCCCGCCAAAGCGGCCTCTTCCTCTGCTTTGATTCTCGCTTCCTCGCGAGCCTTCAAACGCTCGCTAAGTGTGTTTTCTTTCCAAACGAATTGATAAATGAACTCATGTTTGCGAACGATTAACGTCGGCAGGTCAACCAGGTTTCCGTCAGCGTCTCGTAATTCGTCGCGTCGACTGGTCGCGGTGTTTGTTCGATTCTCGATTGCTTCTTGATAAACATCAGGATCAAAATCGGGATTGGCGATCTCGACTTCTCTGGGGCGAACGTCATTGAGCAGAAATGGGTAGTCGATTCCCATTTCTTGCATCGTAAATTCATCGTAGATCGGATTTCCGTTTTCGTCACTGCCGATGGGAAGTTTAACTTTGCTGTTTCGGAAAGCGGTGGTCATGATCCGACGAACATGGTCGCTACCCTCAAAACCAATTCGGTCGATGTCGTTGTGATAGTGATAGCAAGATAACTGAATGACCCACCCCTGACCTTCCGGTCCGCCGGCCGGCGCTTCAAAGCTGGAACTGGTGCCGTATGAGCCGCTCGTTTCTGACGATGTTGACATCAACAAGCTTTCTTCTGCTGCGGCCTGCATCGCCTCTTCTTCTTCGGGCCGCAATTTTTCGCCGGTCAATTCAACCCAGTTCCGCAGTTCTTCGCGATACCGAGTCGCTAACAACGGTGTTGACCACCAAGTGGAAAGGTCTTCGAAGAACTTCGTTTCAACCTCGGTGACATGAATGTCCTTGCGATCAACGAAGGGCAATTCTTTGGGGCTTAAGACCTTGCCATCAGGGAAGTCCGGTCGTGGCACCACATCGTTGATGACGCGGATCACTTCGAGCCACTTCAACCGACTTTCCGCATTGCCCGATACTTCGGTTCCCATTTCATTCAAGTACGTCAGTTGGGCTTCTAGGTCACCGTCGGTTTGCTTTTGTTCGTTGGAATAGCTGCTGGTGTTGGTGACGACTGCCTTGGCTCTGCCCCATAGGTCTTCGTGCGTTGTTGCCCAGCTTTTTTGGGTCAGCCCGTAGTGAATCGTCATTCCCGCCAACAAAGCCGCCAATGCAGCTAACGTCCAGGGTTTCTTGGCTCGCACCATTCGCTGAGTCAAAATCTCCTTGGGTACCAAAGAGGCGTGGATCTGAGAAACGCCCAAGCCCTGGAGGCACAGGCCGTAACAAACCGCAAACGTCGTTGCGTTGTCGCGGAATGTCGGAATCGCGTGAATGTCTTCGCCGCCGAGTCGGTTGAAACGATCCACCACCGATACTTCAAAGCCAAGATTCTTACCAAGGTAAGCTGCTAAGCCTGGCATTTTGACGGTGTTACCCGTGATCACTAATTCTTCGATTTCGGCCTTTTTGTCGATACTGCGAAAGAACCCAATCGATCGTTGAACTTCGGTGACCAAGTCATTGAAAATCGGTCGCATCGTTTGGAAAACGAGCTTTGGATCAACTGCTTCGCGTGCGTTGCGTTTGAGGTGTTCCGCTTTGGCAAACGTCAGCTTCAAATCTTTGGTCAATTGGCGAGTAAAGTGGTTGCCCCCGATGGGCATGCTTCGTTGCCAAATCCTAAATCCATTGGTCACAATCAAGTCGCTGCTGTCCGTTCCAATCGACAACAGAACCGTCGATGGTGGAGGATTGTCGGCATCGAAAACGTCATTTTCAACGCGTTCGTTCATGCGGTCGTAGGTCAGCATGTTGAACAAGGCGATGGGGGCCAGCTGGACCTCATCGACTTCGATTTTTAGCTCATCAAAGGGCGCCAGTTGGCGGTAGGCCATTTCGCGTTTCATCGCGAACAAACCAACTTCACTTTCCAGTGCGTAACCTTCCTCGACCATGCTGCCGGGCATGATTTGGAAGTCCCACACCACGTCGGCTAAGTCAAATGGAATCTGCTGGCGAGCTTCGTAACGAACAATGTCGCTGATCTTTTTGACTTCAACCGGAGGCGGCTTAAAGAACTTTGCCAGACCACTTTGACCTGGGACACTGATACAAACTTTTTCGTTGATCGCATCATTGCGCTGCAACAGTTGTCCCAATGCTTCACTGATCAGCTCTTCCGCGTCAGCTTCGGGCTGGCTTAGGATTTTGGGATACTCGATGTAATCAAATGCGTCCGCGACCACCTCACCACCTACTAAGGAACATCGCAACGCCTTGATGGCGGTTTGCCCGATTTCAATACCCCAAACGCCAGCGGTGCTTCTTGCCATGTTTGATTCAGTTTCTTTTGTGGTTTCGTCAGTAGTATCTTTGCTTATCTTGCCAGTCGCCCATTCATGAAGCGACTTAGCTTTCCAGCATGCATTGAACCCAGTTTACAGGGAATTGGACGGCAACGGACCCAGTATTTGCCCACAGCGGGTAAATCACGGCCCAACCGTTCGCGTTGTAGGGTCGTAGCGACCAAAGTGAATGGCCCAGCGGTCTGGATGGCAGCCACGTTGGATTGGCCAACGCCAAGGGATAAAGTAATCAATGGACGAAGGAAAAGGCGGCGAAGTTAGCCAGAACCGCATCTATTTAGTTTATTCCGTTCAGCACGATGGCGTCAAATTTCACAATCTATGCCCAACATGAACTCATGCAATGTCGAGTGCAGCGTCTTGATTCCCGCACGGACGCTGGAGGATTTCCCGAGTGATCTTGACGATTGTGACGCTCGTAGCACCCTGGCCGCGTGGACAGTGCTTTGGCATCCCGAACTGTTGGCGGCATCCGAACAAATCCCAGCGTGGCATCGAGCTGATTCGCCGCCTGAGCCGGAAAACGGGATCAGGTGCCATGACGCAATGGGAACCGATTCCAATGCAAACGTAGGCCCCCAGCCGAATCCTAGACCGCTTGCTGGGCATTTGTTTGTCGTTCCTAAACCGGCGATCAATCAGTTACCAGATGATTACGCCGATCGAGCGAAATCAGCCGGAGCTGTCTGGATTACCGGTTCTGACCGTAAAACGATGCTGGATGGATTGAATCAGGCTCACCTGATTCAGTCCTGCTTGCCTCCGCAAACCGCTGGTGAGCGGACGATCGGGGTCGAAGACTTTTTTGCTGCCGGGTTCGCTGCACTGCAAATCCAAATCATGACTCGCCGGCTTCGATACACCAGCAACCTGGATCAAATCCATTTGCAAACAAGGGTTGTTGATGCGGCCAAGGCCTACTTGGCTGGTCATACATCCGAATCGATCGAAGCGCTGCATGACGTCTTTGATAGTCTGGCGGAAGAACGTGATCATTACTTCGCGTCTGATCCCCACCTGATCGATCTCGTTCTTGTTGTTCCTTCAACGATGGACCGAGCTCTCGCAGACCCCGTTCTTCAAAACGCCGCCGAAAAGGATGAATCGACTGAAGATGAAGGCGTTTTGAAAACCCCGGCGAATGTCTTGGTCGATGCGGAATCAATCGATGCCTTAGCCCATCGAAGCGATCCGGTTAGCCAAGCTTTTCGGAAACAATTGCGTGAGAATCAAATTGGATGGGCAGCCGGTGGGCCCAGTAGCCGTGTCCAGTTTGACTTGATGGATTACACGACTGCCGCGTGGGCCATCACGGATTCGCATCGTCGAGCGAGCGATTGCATCGGAGCACCGCCGTTGGTCTACGGTCGACTCAGCGGCGACACGCCCCGTGACCTGATCAACGCAATCGCTAGCGAAGGTTATGCGGGGGTGATTCCATTGGACTTTGCCGCCGGAACAGGACACGGCGCAGAAGCCAAGGTCGTTTTGCCGACAAATGTTGGTGTTAATGGTGAAGGCGAAATTGAAGCTTTGACGGCCAAGCCAATCGATGCATCAAGTGACGCAGCGTTTCTAGCGATTGGCGCAAGACTGGGTGAGTCGATTGACGCTGGCGAGATTGCCACCGGTTTGCTGGTTCATTGGCCCGGTCAAGGCTGTGACAGCTATCACGATCTGCGACGCTTGGCGTCGTGGAGTTTATCGTTGGGACGCTTCTGGAAGATTGGCGATTATTTCACAAAAGGTGAGCGGCCGTATCATCAAGGCGATCTTCCCGCGATTGCTTCCAATCCGCCGTCAGACCTAGACACCTTCTTTGACCAATGGTTGGGTGGTTCACAGGATCCGATTACCAAATCAGCTGATCTTTTCATGGCGTCATCGATTGATCGCCAAGAACGCCTAATGTTAGGGATCAGCGATTTCCTGAGCCTAAATCCGGATAACGAAAACAGCACGCGTGATTCGCTAGATCGAATTGCCGAATCGGTTGGGGTGATGCCGGATCACGATGGTGACGCCAAGCTAATTGTTAATGCGAATTCGATTCCACAGCGGATCGCGTCGGAAATTAGTGATCCCCCGGCAGCAATGCCACACGTCTATTGCGTTCATCAGGAACGTGACCAGTGCGTTGTTAGCGTGGATGTTCCAGCGATTGGCTATTCGGTCGTCAGGCCCGCCTCGGTTGGCGAAAAGTCAGATCTATCTCCGTCCAAATCTTCAGCGATTGGAAACTGGCTTCGCAACCGGTTCTTGGGACGTAGCAGCTCAATTGCGAGCGGGTGTTCGCTCCAGAATGAGTTCATGGAGGTCGAGATCAGCAAGACGTCTGGTGGCGTTGCAGGTGTCTACAGCGGCGGCCAACGTGGCAATCGCTTCTCCATGCGGCTGGTTGCAGAAGGTTTCAACTCGCTTGACTCTGGTTCACAGTCGCCGCTTGAATCTTCCATGCGATGCGATGAAGTTCTGGTAACCAAGAGCACCGCATCCGAAGGACGGATCGAGGCAAAGGGAAAGCTGTGCGTCGGCGGAGTCGTCGTTGCTAGTTTTGTAAATTGCTATTCGCTAGTCAGTGGCAGTCGGGTGCTGAACGTAAGGACGCAGTTAATTCGATCACCGGATTTTAGTGACGGGAAATGGCCAGGCAATACGAGCAGCAGCCAATGGAGAAACTACATCGCAGCTAGAGTCGCTGTGCAAGACGAATCGTCTGCTTGTCGTCCCCTCGTTCGCGACAAGGTCCATCTCGGTTGCGGTCGAAGGATCGTCGCGCCATTGGGGCTGTTGATCGACGAAGCTCAGCGGCAAACCTTAGTCACCAGTGACGGTTATCCGCTCCATCGAGCTGTCGGTGAACGATTTTACGACACCATTCTGATGGTCCGAGGTCAAGGCGATGGTCAATTCAATTTGCGGTACGGGTTCGATGTTGCCCAACCCGTTGCAGAAGCATGGTCTGGATTGAATGCCGCAGAGCAGGTTTCAGCTACAGTCAAATCGGATATCGCAAATACTGGTTGGTTTGTCAGTATCGCGCCAAAGGAGGTGTTGATAAGCGATATGACCGTTCATCAGCTCGATGAGAACGTCGTCGGGGTTGAGATTGAATTGATCGCAACGCGAGGGAAGCCTTGCACGGCTAAACTTGGTTTCTTTCGCGACCCAAGTTCTGCTTTTTGTATGAATGCTGCCTTGAGTATGAATGCGGAACAGATGAGTGAGGACGAGCAATCAGGGAACGTTCCCGAACCGCCGCTAAGGATTGCAAATGACGCGGTGTACGTTCCCATGGGAGGGCACGATGCTTGCCGAGTGATGGTGATCTTCGCTGAACCAGCGAATCTTGAACCTAGCAACAATCGCGATCCAGGATCAAAGGAATCGTCATGAGTCCCAGTGCTCGATTATCCTTTTCCGAAGCGGCGATCCGCAGCGGCTTGATCAGCGAAAAAAAGTATGCTCGTGCGGTTGAGTTGGCGGGAACGGATGACGAAAATCAAGTTTCAGAATCGCTGATCAAAAGCGGGTTGATTACAAGCTATCAAGCTCAGCAGCTTCGCGATGGACGCACCAAGTTGTCGCTGGGCCCATACTTAATCACTGATTTTATCGGTCAAGGCGGCATGGGGCGTGTATTCAAAGCTGTTCACCGAGTGATGGGACGCGAGTGTGCGGTGAAGGTATTGCCGCTGGAAAAATCAACGCGTGATTCTCGCGACAGTTTTATGCGAGAAATTCGTTTGCAGGCTGGGCTAGACAATGCCTACGTTGTGCGTGCTTTCGATGCTGGTGTGGATGGAAACGTGCATTACCTCGTGACTGAATACGTACCGGGAACCGATCTTCGAAAGATGGTCCGATCTCGGATGCAAAATGATGGTACGGCGTTGACGATGTCCGAAGCAGCGCTGGTGATCTCGCAAGCGGCCACTGGCCTTCAATACGCACACGATTTGGGTTTGATTCATCGCGACATCAAACCAGGCAACATCTTGGTGACGCCCGATGGTCACGCAAAGTTATCCGACATCGGTTTAGCGGCCTGGAGCATGGGGCTGCAAGATGACCCTCGAGCTGGAAAAATAGTGGGAACCGCCGACTATCTGTCACCCGAACAAATTCGCGATCCGATGTCAGTGGGGCCGTTAAGCGACCTGTATTCGCTTGGTTGTTCGTTGTACTACACCGTGACCGGTAAAGTTCCCTTCCCCGGCGGCGATTCCAAGGCAAAGTGCAGACGGCATTGCGAAGAAACGCCTTGGCATCCGCGCAACCTAGCACCCGATTTGGCCGAAGACTTCGTCGACACCATCGCTGACATGATGGAGAAAGATCCGGCAAGGCGAATTCAATCTGCCGCCGAAGTTTCCGAACGGCTAGAGCCTTGGATCACCTCCGGCCTAAGTGTCGCGTCAAGTTCGGTCCCATCGAGCGAAACTCGTCAGGCCTGGACACCGCCCCCACCGCCGCACGAACCGGCACAGCTTCGCGAATCGTTACGTCATGCCCAGGCAGAAAAAGAGTCAGATGAATCGGGCAGTGGCGGCATCAGCCGCAGTGGCGATCATTCGGGACCGCTACCGGTTTCGCCAGAATGGGATACGCCGCACGTGTTAAGAACTGCCCCTTCGCACGCCCGGGGCATCGCAATCGCTCTGGCAATCGCCGTCCCAATCAGCTTGTTGGTCGGCGCGATCATTGGGTACCTGATGCATGGCAAGGTTTAGCCCGCACGGCAGCGATTGAACCCCGTCCAACGGTAACTCAGCGCAAATCAGTTTTTCAAACTGGACACTGTGTCGCTGTAGCGAAGCTCGCGCAGAGCTTCGGCGATTACTGCCCAGGCGATAAAGTTTCACAATCCAGGCTTTTATCGCCCATATCCCATGACACCAAACGCGTCTTGCCTTGTTTGATCCTGGCCCGGATAGTATCGGCATGGAAACTGCAAAAATGGAAATGCCCACGGCCCAGGCATCGGCCCGATTATCGGCCGAGCCGAAAGATGTCAATCACATCTTAAAAGAGGTTTGGGGTTACGACGCTTTTCGTCCCTTGCAAGCCGAATCGATCGACTGTGTCCTGGGTGGCCGTGACTCCCTGACCGTGCTGCCGACCGGCGGCGGCAAGTCGCTGTGCTTTCAGGTTCCCGGCATTGCCAAGCCTGGGTTGGCAGTTGTCGTTTCGCCATTGATCTCACTGATGAAGGATCAAGTCGATGCGCTGGTCGCTAACGGAATTGCCGCCGCGTTCGTCAACAGCACTCAAAGCGACGATGAAAAGCAACATGTTGCTGCACTGATTCGGTCGGGTGAATTGAAGTTTCTTTACGTTGCGCCGGAGCGGCTGTTGCAGCAGCGAACAATCGATTTCTTGAGCCGCAACCAAGTTTCGTTCTTCGCCATTGACGAAGCCCATTGTATCAGTAATTGGGGGCACGATTTCCGTCCAGAATACCGCGGGTTGCGAATGCTGAAGACGCGATTTCCCGATGCGTCGGTCCACGCCTACACCGCAACCGCATCCGATCCCGTTCGCAAGGACATCGCTGAACAGTTGGGGCTTCGGGATGCAGAAATTCTTGTTGGCGACTTTGACCGACCCAATCTGACCTACAGGATGCTGCGATCCGCCAACCGGACCGCGCAGGTAGTTGAGGTGGTGAAGCGGCATCCCGGCGAATCAGGCGTTGTTTACTGTATCAGCCGCAAGGAAGTCGAACGGGTGACAGAGGTGTTGAATGCCAACAAAGTTTCAGCCAGGGCCTATCACGCCGGGATGGAAGACACCAAGCGGCAAGCCAATCAGGAAGCTTTCATTCGCGAGAAATGCGACGTCATCGTGGCGACAGTCGCGTTTGGAATGGGGATCGATAAGTCGAATGTGCGGTATGTCGTGCACGCTGGAATGCCAAAGTCGATTGAACACTACCAGCAGGAAAGCGGCCGAGCCGGGCGAGATGGTCTTGAAAGTGAATGCGTCTTGATTTACTCGGGCGGCGACCTAGTGACGTGGAAGAAGATCATGTCGGGCGAATCCGATAACACAGCCGCATTCGCTTCGCTTGATGCGATGCACACCTTGGCGTCGGGAACGGTTTGTCGTCACCGATCATTGGTGGAATACTTTGGTCAAGAATATGCGACTGATTCCTGTGGTGCATGCGATGTTTGTTTAGGTGAATTGGAATTGGTCGACGATCCGGTTGTCTTGTCTCAAAAGATTTTGTCGTGTGTGGTCCGGGTGAATCAGCGTTTTGGTGCAACGCATGTTGCCAAGGTCTTGGCTGGGTCGAAAGAGAGCCGTTTACTCGAAATGCGACACGACAAGCTCAGCACGTTTGGATTGTTGGCCGACGAAGGTCAGGCAGCCGTGCGAATGTGGATCGACCAATTGGTTGGCCAGGGCTTTCTGTATCGGACCGGCGAATACCAAACCTTATCGCTGTCCGAGACAGGCTGGGAATTGATTCGCGGCGATGGCGAGGTTCGGTTGACGGTGGCTGCCAAACCCAGGGCCTCGTCGCAGACCCGATCGGCCGGTGGATCGAAATCGGGGACTTCTTGGGAAGGAGTTGATAAGGATCTTTTCGACCATTTGCGCCAGGTTCGCAGCCGAATGGCATCGGAAGCGAAAGTCCCTGCTTATGTGATCTTCGGTGATGAAACGCTGCGGCAAATGGCTCGGCTGCGTCCGAGTTCCTTGGAAGCGATGGCTCAAATCCGAGGCGTGGGCGCGAAGAAACTTGCCGATTACGGCGAAGTCTTTCGAGCAGAGATTGGCAGCTATTGCCAGCTACATGGGCTAACTGTCGATGTTGTGTAGCACGTCTAGTGTGGAGCCTTTCAGCCATCCGTTGCTCACTAATCCATGGTTCTTTGCGTGGGGAAGTCGGGGGAAATGGTGAAGTCCAGTGAATCCGGTTTTGCCCGAGGCCGGTGAGACCAAGGGCTTACGATCGGATCGCCGATCTGGGGAATCAACACGTTCATTTCGCCCCCTTTCGCCTATTTCCCACGCTTGCGAAACTACCGGGCTCGCAAACCGATCCGTCCCTTTGCCCTGAGCCGACCCTGTGAAATATGTGATTGTCATCCCTGATGGGTGCGCCGATGAACCGATGGACGCTCTGGGCGGAAAGACGCCTCTGCAAGCGGCGAAACTTCCCGCGATGGACGCCTTAGCCGAAGCCGGAATGCTGGGGACTGCCAACAATACCCCGGACCACCTGCCTGCGGGTAGCGAAGTGGCCAACTTGTGCCTGCTTGGTTATGACCCTGATGTGTACTTCACTGGACGGGCACCGCTGGAAGCAGCCGCGCAGGATATCGTTTTGGGCGAGCATGACTTTGCCGTGCGTTGCAACTTGGTCACGATCGAAGACCAGGTGATGGTCGACTTTACCGCCGATCACATCACGACCGAAGAATCACAGCAGTTAATGGCGTCATTGAATCAGTCGCTAAAGTTTGACTGCGAATTTGAATCTCGGTTGGAATTCGTTGCCGGTGTCAGCTATCGAAACTTGCTGCTCTATCGTGGTGACCGAGATGCAAAAGCACCGTTTTCGAATCAATCGCGTTCCTCGGCGCCGCATGATTTGACAGACCTATCCGTTGCTGATGATTTCCCGCGCGGGCCTGGCAGCGATCAACTGGTCAGCCTGATGAATCGTTCGGCGGAGATTTTTGCCAATCATCCGGTTAACAAAAAACGAATCGCCGAGGGCAAAAAGCCAGCGACCAACGTTTGGCTGTGGTCGCTGGGCGGAGCGCCGCAGTTACCAACGTTCCAGCAAACCCATGGGGTCCAGGGCGTCATGATCACAGCCGTCGATTTGCTGCGAGGCATCGCGGCGCTGGTTGGTTGGCCGCGGATCGAAGTCGAAGGTGCAACCGGATATTTGGATACGGATTACGCCGCCAAAGGAAAAGCTGCGATTGCAGCGCTCACTGACTACGATGTCGTCTGCGTTCACATCGAAGCGCCCGATGAAGCTTCCCACGAAGGTCGTCATGACGCAAAGATCGAAGCGCTTCAGCAGATCGATACTCACATCGTTGGCCCGCTTGCCGAAGCTTTGAAAGGATACGGCGAATACCGGATCCTCGTCACGCCCGATCACCCCACGTTTTGTCGAACCAAAAAGCACACCCACGGCAACGTTCCCCTGGTCATCGCCGGCACCGACATCGAAGCCGATTCACAAACCACCTATGACGAAATTGCCTGCGAAGCCGCTGGCAAACGCTTCGACAAGGGTTGGGATCTGATGAAGTCCTTTATCGGCTGATCAATTTATTTTACAGCCGTTTACGATAATTCGAGAACGGTGAATGTTAACCAGAGATAGACGCAGATGAACATCGATTGTTTGCTGAATTTTAATCGGTGTTCATTTTTAGGAATCTGTGGTTATTTTCGATTCTTGGTTCATGACTTGCGAACGGATACTTTACCTCCACATTGATGAGGTTTAACGAATTCCTCAAGCAATCAAAGTGACATCACCAGGCAACATGCCTGAACTGCGTTTCGCTTGTTCGGGCCTACGACCTTTTTCACCCTTCACTCTTCAAACTTCCCCGTCCCCCTCATGTCTTTGATTGTCCAAAAGTTCGGTGGCACCAGCGTCGCCGATGTCGAAAAAATCCAATCGGCTGCTCGCAAAGCGATCCGAGCACAGCGTGCCGGTCACCGCGTCGTAATGGTGGTCAGTGCGATGGGAAAGAATACGGACACGTTGTTGGAATTGGCGTCCCAGATTGGCGATGATCCACCGGCACGGGAAATGGACATGCTGCTTTCGACCGGCGAACAAGTGAGCGTCGCCCTGGTTGCGATGGCCATTCACTCGATGGACGCCAAAGCGATTAGCCTGACTGGCGGCCAAATCGGCATGAAGACTGACAATAGTTTTAGCAAAGCTCGCATCGAATCGATCTCGACCGAACGCATCGAACGTTTGCTCGACGACGGTAACATCGTTGTCGCAGCCGGTTTCCAAGGAGTCGATGATGAACTGAATATCACGACGCTCGGTCGCGGTGGCAGTGACACGACCGCGGTTGCGCTCGCGGCAGTGCTTGGTGCTGATGCCTGCGAAATCTACACCGACGTCGATGGCGTCTACACGACCGATCCCCGCAAACTTCCCGAAGCACGCCGCGTTGAAGTCGTCAGCTACGACGAAATGCTGGAACTTGCCAGCCTGGGTGCGGGCGTGATGCACAGCCGCAGCATCGAATTCGCAAAAAAGTTTGGTGTGCCGATTCATGTTCGTAGCAGCTTTTCAGACACCGAAGGCACCATGATCGTCGCCGAGTCCGAATCGACGACTCAGCCGGTTAGCGGCGCGGCGATGACGGCCGACGAAGCTCGCATTACCGTCCTGGGAGTTCCCGATGTTCCCGGTAAGAGCCAGCAACTGTTTGCGGCGATCGCTGCACGCAAGGTTGCCATCGACATGGTCGTTCAAAACGTCGGCCAAAGCGGTAAGGCAGACATTTCGTTTACGGTCCCGCGTGGAGAACTCAAAACCACACTTGCGGCAATCGATTCTGTAAAAGATGAACTTGGCAGTAGCGGCGTTACCCACGATGACCACGTCTCGAAAATCTCGGTGGTGGGTTCCAACATGGCCGCCCAAACCGGTGTCGCATCTCAAATGTTTCGAGCTCTGGCCGATGCTGGCGTGAACATCCAAATGATTACAACGAGCGAGATTAAGATCTCGGCACTCGTATCCAAAGTGCAATCGGCCAAAGCCCTCCAAGCGGTTCACTCCGCCTTTGGACTACACCAGCGTCCCTCCGATGCAAAGTCTTGGTCCCAAATCAAAGCCGAACGAGGCAAAGCCGACGTCCAAACTTTGGTCAACCGATTGCGAGCCGACGCGTTGGAGGCTCTCACCTTGACCGGGATTTCAATGACCGACGACCAGGCGCGCGTGACCATGCACGGCGTGCCTGATAAACCAGGCATCGCGGCAGACATGTTTGAGATGATTGGTAAGGAAGACATTTTCGTTGACATGATCGTTCAGGGATACGATGGCGAAGATGGATCGACCAGCGTCAGTTTTACCGTGAACGAATCCGAACTAGACGCCAGCATCAAAGTCGCCCAAGCGATTGCAGCCAAGCATGGCATGCGAGACGTCCAAGGTGCCGGGGGGATCGCCAAAATCACTGTCAGTGGCATTGGGTTGCGAAGTCACACCAGTGTCGCAACGTTGCTGTTCGAGTGCCTGGCCGCCGACCAAACCAACGTCGAAATGATTAATACCAGTGAACTGCAAGTCAATGCAGTCATCGACGCATCAAAAGCTGCGCAGGCGACCGATCGAATCCAAAAAGCCTTTGCCGATTCACTGCTGTAATCAGTGGCATAGGCTTCCAGCCTGTGTTAGCTGTTAGCTGTTAGCTGTGTCGTTTGCTCCCCAAGTCCAACTGAAAGCGGTATTGGCTTCCAATGCGAGTCCAAAAATAAAAGCCCCAACTGCTGCTGTAGCTACCGTCGCCAGACGGTGGATCAAGTTCTGGCGAACGTAGCTACCCATGAAGTCTGTGCCATTTCTCGAGATACACCATGACAAAAAAGAAACCCCAACACTCCAAACCTAAAGACGTTGACTGGTACGACTACCCGCAGTACTTCGACATGCTGTTCAGCGACGAAACTGCTGACGAAGTCAAGTTTTTTAAAAAAGCGTTCAAGAAATTCTCTACTCGGAAGATCACTCGGGTCTTGGAACCCGGATGCGGATCCGGCCGTTTGGTGGTCGCGATGGCCAAACAGGGCTACAACGCCACCGGGTTAGATCTCAGCCCATCGATGCTAAAATTTTTGGATCAAGAACTTGACCGTAAAGGTTTAGAAGGAAAGACCGTCTTGGGAGACATGACCAAGATGAAGTTCAAAAAGAAGTTCGATGCTGCCTTCTGCACGTTCAACACTTTCCGTCATCTTCTTGATGAAAAGAGCGCCGTCAAGCATCTGCGAAATGTCGCCGATCAAGTCCGGAAAGGTGGCCTCTACATCCTGGGATTTCACATCATTCCCTTGGACGCCGACCCCGATTGCACCGAACGTTGGCATGCAAAGAACAAAGCAGTCGAAGTCAACGCAAAGCTAAAAGTGATCGACTTCCAACGCAAAAAACGTTTGGAAAAACTAAGAGTCACCATCAACGCACAGAAGCGGAACGGCACGAAAAAGAGTGACAAGATCGAGCGGCTGAAAACTGAATTTCACCTACGCGTTTACACCCACAAACAAGCTCGCACCACGCTGCAAAGTGTCAGCGACGTCTGGGAAATCGCCAGCATCTTTGACTTCGACTACGACATCGAAGAGCCCCGAAACTTCGACAAAGACCTCACCGACGCACTCTTTGTTCTACGCCGAAAATAGTTCACCAACAGTTTTGTTGTCAGCGATTCATTAAATCCCACAGTTGGTCGCATGCTTGCACGTCGTCCTTGTTTGCATTTCCCCTACCATAAACAATTCGATTGTAGGCAGCGATAACACGTGACGCCGGTACGGAAAGAGGCTGATGGTTTCGGCGGATTTGCACCAGGAATTCCGTTGGCGTTTCGCCTTTCGCTCGCGACACACCGGCTTCGTGGCACCATGCATCCAAGGCTGAAAACGTCGCAACAACAATTTTTTTCGGATCGGTTTGGTTGCTTGAAGGTTGGCTGATCGAGCGAAAAGAACGCCGTTGGGCAGTTTCTACTTCTTGCACAATTTCGTCCAAAGTCGGTTCACTTGGTGTCTCTTCCTGAGCGAACAGTTTCTGCCAAAACGCGATTAAAAAATGGCGATTGATATAGACGTAAACGCCAACGATGCCGAGAAGGATGAGCAAAACGAACCATTTCAACAGAGCAGTAATTGCACGTAAGGCATCCGCCGCTTTTTGCATTGAGCTGGAACCAGGATTAGGGCTGGGATTCGAGTTTGAATCGGATTGCGATGACTTTTGTCCTTTGGATTCATTTTTGGCTTGCGATTCAGTTTTAGACTGTGACTGTTCGGCTTGGTCAGTTCTTTCTTCAGGATTAGGTTCGGTCTCTTCGGAGTCTGGATCGGTTGTTTTTTGATCGTTAGGCGACTGCTTTAAATCACTGGCTTCGCTTTGCGGAGAATCATCATTTTTTTCGCCCTTGCTGTTTTTAGATTCGCTTTTCTGGACAGCCTCTTTTGGATCATCTCGCTTTTGATCACTGCTCTTTTGGCCCTTCTTTTCGGTACCCTTCTTGTCGCCCGAGCTGTCTTTTTTGCCGCTTTCTTTCTTGCCCGCTGGTCCCTCTTTTCGCTCACCATCACCGACGTCGCCCGCGGGGGCTCCTTTCTGCGCAGCAGCACTTCCAACTTCTTTATTTTTGTCAGCTAGGTTCTCATCGCTTCCCGTCGTTGCGGCATTTTTGCCCGCTTTTTCAGCTCCATCCTTCCCCCAACCTTTGTTGCTGGCGGTTGTGTCGTCCCGAGAGTCCAGGAACTTGGGTAATTCAAGTGAGGCCAATGTTTTGCCGGGTAGGGGCACCAAGAAAGCGACGCTTAAGAGAACCGCAATGATCGCCGCTCCGCCGCCCAACCAACCTACCGAAACGTCACTGGGCATGTCGGCACCACGTTGTCGCAGGTATCGGCGCAAGCCCAGGAAGCTGGTCGTTACTAAGAGAGCTAAAGCGGAAAATAGATAGCAAGCGAGCAGCCATTGCGCCCGTGACCAAGTGCCCGCATCACCGCGAATCAAAAACTGTCCTAGACCATAGAGCGGAAACGCTGCCAATGCCAAATACAGCACGCTGCGTCCGGGCTGACCTGAATTAAGTTTCAGCGAATCGAGTAAGCCACGGTCACTTGAATCAGCGTTCTCGTCGATCAACGTGCAGTCACGTATCACCCAATCGGCCAAGTACGCAATTAGGGCTAACAAGAAGAGCGTGCTAAGCGGTGAATTAACGTACCGAGATAAGGTCACAAACGAAGCGACGCCAAGCACACTCGCGTAACCAAGCGAGTACATGCGATCTTTTTCGATCGCAATCCGAGCGATGCATACGACGCCCATCGTAAACATCAACACGATCCAAGAAACCCTGGCGGGTTGGCCACCACGGTAGATCACCAGCATTAAAAAGTTAGCCAAGCTGCTGATCATGACAAAGGCCAAGACCGGTGCCACCGCGATCACCGCATAGTCACCTGCGGTGGGTCTGCGTTTGCCAATCGTAGGTTTAGTCATGCCTAGGCAGGGTTCTTTTTCGGCGTGGCATCATCGGGGTTCGCTTTCAACCAGCGGTTCATCGCCGGTCCGACGCTCTTCATCGGTACCCATTTTCCTTTTGTCTTGCTGCTTTGCAAAAGGGTTTCAGGCGCTATCTTACCCTGGTCAATCCTTACTAGCAGATCCGATTCAGAAATCGGTCCAACTCGTCGACCTTTTCGCAACCATCCTGTGGTCATGTAATACCATCCTGCGCTCATGGTATCTCTCCCAGAGGTTCCCAATGTTCACGATGATGTCCGCGAAGACGTTCGCAAATGCGCACACTATCGCGGTGTTGCAGCGATCACTCGTCCCAGCCTGATTCGCTTCAGACCTGGTGCGGTGGGTTGTCCACTACCACGCTATTGTAACGTGAGCCTGACCCGCGATGTTAGGTGAATGAAGGGGAAATCTTCTTCCTAAGCCGAAATTGCGATGGATTCGGCTTCACGCTACCATCGGCCGCTTCCGCGATCTGAATTTACAATTCGCTGGGCCTCGGGGCTGATCCCAAACAGTAAATTGGGCTGATTTAGCTCCAGAAATACAGTGTATTTCTGGTGAACTGCATCGGAGTAGACCACTGGGGCATGCGTAAGACGCAAGAAATGAACCGGATTTCCGTTCCAACGCTTCGTGAAAACGCCTGCCTCTAGCGTTGGTTCGGCCTTGAGTCCGTAGTCCGACGTCATCGACTGAACCAATCGAGATGGATCGCCGGTGAAACCGTGAACGGTCAAACGTTGCAGCTTTCGTTGGTGGTCAAAGTAGTAGGTTAAGGTACCTGCGACATCACTGGCTTGCGTTCCCGTGACGACTGGAACTCGCAAACCTTCCAAGTTCATGTCCGCGAGCACGGTGCTTACACGGGCAAAGCGGCTAATGACCCAGTCCGGCGAAATGTCGAATCGCATGACTTCACGCAAGTCTTGGATCTGCACACCGGTGATTTTGGGGGCGGCAGCAGGGTCATTTGGTAGACCGCCCAACTTCCGCGCAAGTTGTTCGTCGTATCGAAAGCGACTGCCGTCGGAACGGCGGAGTTTTTCAACTTCGTGATGTGCATGATTGGCGTAGCCCGATACCGTCGTGCCGACAAGGGCATCACCAAAGGCAGCTATTTCGTTGGCACCGGTAGTGTCGGCGATTTGGCCAACCGCACCCCGTCCCCAGTCGGTTTCGGAAGCGACGTACGGTCCGCCTGCGGCGGCGGCAAGCAAAGCGGCAATACGGAATCGTGAAAACATATCGAAGAGATCGGCACAAAGCTGGATGCAACGCTCGAGATTCTCTTTGTCATAGATGTGGTCGTCACCAAACGAACAAAGCCTACAATCGTCAAGATGACCGAAGACACACCAATCGTTGCTAAATCAATTGTTTCAGCTCAGTTCTTGCAGAATAAAGATCGCTGTACGGCTGCCGCGATCGAACTGGCGAACCATCAAACGATCAGCCCCAAATTAATTTCTGATTTGCGGGCTAAATTTGGTGATGCTTTAGCTGGATTGATCGCCGAATCGGCATCACTTCAGGCGAAGGCCAGGCAAAAATTAGGTGACACGAGAGAGTCCAGCGGATCCTCAGAAAGCGAGAACGCTCTATGGTGGGTGACACGTCGGTCGCTGCAACAGGCGACTGCTCATCAGGTCGCTAAGCTTAAAGCGAGCTGGTTTGGCAAAGCGGATGTGCTAGATCTGTGTTGTGCCATTGGTGGTGATTCAATCGCCCTCGCTGCACGCGGCTCTGTGACGGCCGTTGATCGTGATCCGATCTTGGTGGCGATGGCAGAAGCCAACTTAATGACGTCATCACATGCCGGAGCGTGGGGGATTCGATGCGAAGACGTCGTCGGATCTCAGATCCCTAAAGGTAAAGCCCTGCATATCGATCCAGATCGACGATCGGGTGATAAGCATCGTGGAACACAGGTGGAAACGTTTTCGCCAAGTTGGGAAGATGTCGTTTCTTTAATCGGGCAATCTGATTCGTCTATTGTCAAACTAGCGCCTGCAACAGAGCTAGATTGGCAACCGCTCAGCCAACCGATTCACCGCTGTTGGATCGCGTTGCAGGGAACCGTTCGGGAACAGTCGTTGTTAGTTGGCGATTCAGTAGCAATGGCCGGACTCGTTGACAATCAAAAGTCCGCCTATCGCGTAGCGGCCGACGGGACTTGGCATCGATTTACGTCAACAGAGAAAATTTGCGATCATGCTGTCGCCGAAGAGCATCCGCGAACGTGGTTGATCGATCCGGTTTCATCGATCCGTGCGGCAGGTCTAACGGAAAACTTTGCGGTGAATCATTCGCTCGGAACACTTGGTGGACCGAGTGGATTCTTGACCAGCACTGCGGATGAATTGCCAGACGAAGTTCAAGCGATGGCGACGACTGGTCGCCTCATTTGGAATGGACCCGCTAATGATCGAAAACTCCGGCGTGAACTGCGTTCGCATGGTTGGTTTCCTGAAACCGTAAAGTGCCGTGGAGTAGATCGAGACCCGGCTGAGGTGTTTCGGCGATACCGGGATTGTGGCGAAGAGCCAGTGACGTTGTGGCTTGGCCGCATTGGAAAAAAAGTCTACGCAGCGATCTCACTGAGCAACGATCAAGTTCCGGCTCGGTGAGTATTCGTTTTGTCGCAAAGGAATCTTTAACAAGATGCACTACGTTGCTGTGTCTCGTTATTCTAAAGTTCCGCCTGCTAGTTCGCGTTGTTGAGACATCGATGCGGCAAGCGATTCGCTGTGGGTAACCGCGATCAAGATCGCGCCGAATTGCTGTTGTAAGTCCAGCATCAGGTTTGTCATTTCCTTGGCAGTCTTGGCGTCTAAGTTTCCGGTGGGTTCATCGGCTAGTATGACCGTGGGCGACATTACCAACGAACGGGCAATGGCAACACGTTCTTTTTGGCCTCCGGACAGTTCGCTTGGTAGGTGATCGATGCGATCGGACATTCCAACGGACTCGATTAGTTCGTGTGCTCGCTGTACCTGTTCATCGGTGCCTTTCCCAAATGCGATAGTTGGCAGAAGAGTATTTTGTAGGACGTTCAATTGTGGAAGCAGGTGATGGTCTTGAAAGATGAAACCGATATTGCGATTTCGGAATCTGGCGAGTTGTTTCTCGTTCTGCGAAAATGGGTCGGTGTCATCAATGATCAACGTTCCGCTATCGGGCCGATCAAGTGTGCCGATGATTTGCAGCAGCGTGCTTTTGCCGCTGCCGCTGGGGCCAACGATGGCCAATGAATCACCAGCCGATAACTGCAGCGAAAGACGATCCAAAACGACAAGCGGTTCGTCCACTGTCGCAAACGACTTGCATAGATCGCTGATTCGTAATCGGGGTAGGTCAGAAGAGGCCATGGTGTTTCTAAGGAATCGGAGTTTTCTTTACGAGATTGTTTGAGCAAGCGATAGCGTTGCCAAACCGTAAAACGTGTATTCGACATCGGCAGTCTGGTCGAGTGAAAATCCAGCAAATCCTCCGTCGGGCATTTGCATCGATAGAGCATACCGTTGGATTGCGTTGACATTGACTCGCTCGGCCGCGTGCAGGTCAGCCAGGGTTAGCAATCCGGTGAAGGTGCTAAGCAGATCCGCAAAGGGGATGCGAGTATTGGCAGTCAATCCACCTTCGTCGCTTTGCATATCAGCAATGAATTCGGCAGTGCCGTTTAAGCTGCTTGCGAGAGACGATTGTGGGCGAATGCCCTGCGGTGGCATGGTTTCAGTTCCAACCGCACCGCGCCTGGCCACACTTTTCTTTTCCGAGCTGTTCGGCGATTTCTGTGCGGATTCCGGAGGTAGTTTGCCGAGCGTTTTGAGCGTTCCAATGGCTGCGGCGGTCGGATTCACACCAGGGCGTTTGGCCGCGCGGATTTCTCGATACCCACCTTCCAGGTGCGATTGCGTTGCAAGAAATGACTCAATCAATTCAGGATGCTCAATGGGCTGGTCGATCAGCTCCAAGCACAGTACCGATAGAAACGTCTGATACGTACTGCCAGCCCTTCCTTCGGGAGTTTTTGCAAAACCACCGTCATGGGTCCGCAGTGAACCAAGCAACCGAGCAACATTGATTCGCCAATCGTCGACGTCCGCCAAGATGACTTCACCGACGGAAAGTTCACAAATTGCCGCAGCAAAGATCAGGGAGATTAAATCGATGATCGAATCTCGTTTTTGCATGCGGCCGCGAAGGAAATCGGCTGCGTGTCTAGCAATCTTTGCATCGATCCGATCTAAGATCCAAAGGCTACGTAAAGCGAACGCCGTGTAGTAGGGATCGCTGTCGCCCTCGCGTCCCGCAAAACCACCATCGGCTCGCTGCTGAGCGACCAGCCAATCACCGTGTTTTGATTTCAATTCGGGATCAATCGACGCTGCGCCGATCGCGAGCCGCAGGGTTAATTCGTGAAGGTAGGGCGTGTTGTTCAAGCGGTTCCTTGTGGATTGAAATAATCCGGTTCGTTACCCTCATTCCATTTAATGTTGCATCCGATCGATGGCTTCTGATCGGCAGGTGCTGGTTGACCTGCTAGAACGGCGTCCAGGGCTGCTCGTAAGTCTTCGCCCGTGACTGAGACGTCTGAATTTGGGCGACTGGAATCGAGTTGCCCTCGATAAACCAATTTCATTTCAGTATCAAACAGAAAGAAGTCGGGGGTGCAAGCGGCGGCGTACGCAATCGCGACGCTTTGGTCTGCGTCGTAGAGATAATCGAACTCGTAACCACGATCCGTCTTTTCTTTCGCCATCGCTTTGGGTGAATCGTCGGGATATTTTTCAGCATCGTTGCTGCTGATCGCTACGACTCCTACGTTTTTGGCGAGGTATTCATCGGTCAACGATTTCAGTCCTTCGGCAATGTGTTTAACGAAGGGGCAATGATTGCACATAAAGATCACCAGCAAAGCATTCTTACCGGCGAACGATTCAAGTGTGACCGTTTGGCCCTTGGTATTGACCAGGGAAAATGACGGTGCAGGAGTGCCCAAGGGCAGCATTGTCGAAGCAGTACGAACCATGGCAAAGTCTGATCAGTGAAAAAGGGAGAGTGAATGCTCAGATTAGGTTTCTACTTTAGCTTTTGTAGCAGACGTCCTGGGCTACCCATCATGTGGTAGCCACCGTCGACGTGAAGGACTTCACCTGAAACTCCCTTGCTCGCGTCGGAAAGCAAAAAGGCTCCGGTATTGCCCACTTCTTCGTGCGTGACGTTTCTGCCCAAAGGTGCAATCTCTTGGTACATCTGTAGCATTTCTTTGACTCCCGCACCGACACCGGCAAGCGTTTTAATGGGGCCTGCGGATAATGCGTTGACGCGTACATCTTGGGCTCCCATGTCATAGGCGCAGTATTTCACCGTAGCGTCGAGCGCGGCCTTGCAGATCCCCATCACGTTGTAGCCGGGGACGCACTTTTCGCCACCAAAATAGGTCATGGTGGCAATCGCACCGCCGGGTGCCATTACATCCGTGTCCCGAGCAGCTTTGCAGCAGGACAACAGCGAATAGACACTGATGTCCATGGCCATTTTGAAGCCTTCGCGACTTGTTTCGATCGTGTCGTTTCGCAAGTCATTCAGATCTGCAAAAGCGATCGAGTGCAGAAAAAAATCAATTTTCCCAAATGTTTCAGCGGTTTTTTCGAAAACACTGCGGATGTCTTCGTCTTTCTGCGCATCCATTGGTACCAGAAACTTCGCTTGGTCAAATTGATCGGTTAACTTGGAAACTCGACGCCGATTGCGTTGTCGTTCATCATCCGGTCGGTCTGGCAGGTGGGTAAAACCGCACTCGCCACCGGCTTCCATGATGGTTTTTGCAATGGCCCAGGCGATTGAATTATCGTTGGCGACTCCAATGATGAGCCCTTTTTTTCCACTGAACTGCATTTGAATCGTTATCCGTTGCTGGCTTGAAACCTAAATTTTATTTTAAAGAAATCCCGCAAAACGCGAGTACGACAGGGTTAAACATAGTGTGCCGAGTTGGTTTCCGCCATTTGCCTAAAGGTTGGTCAATCCGTCAAGGAACGGTTCCTGCCGTCAAGCAACGCAGTTTTCCAAGCTGGGCAATGGCGCTCGCTAGGCTCTCCGAGCCGACAGCGCCATCGGCTCGGAGAGCCGAGCGACCATGGCGGACAATCCAAAATGAACAATTGATTTATCCTGGCCTGACCGGACCGCTTCGAATGTAAGGATGTAAGTTTCGGTAGCTTTGCGGACTTGCCGTCACGCCCTTAGACGCCGTTTGGATTCTCCGTCCATCATTGCCGCTTGGCATCCGATTAGGACGACTCTTAGAGCTTATTAGGATTTTGATTTGATTGACATTATCACCGACACGGATGACATCGAGGACCCGGCAATCGTCATCGCTCAGGCTTTGTTACAGGGGTCGAATCGAAAATCGTTTTTTGAAATCGTTTCTCCTGTTCTACTTAGCTACGTCAGCGCGACTTCGCTCGCGATGGTGACTCAGCGTAACGGAACTTGGATCTGGGATTACTGCCAAGGTGATTTGGCGGAGGCATCTGATGAACTGCCTGAAGTTTTAATTGGAAACGCGATCGACAGCGGTTCCATCATGTGTGCGAATCAAACTTGTGTTCTGCCAATCCCTAACGGCACCTCTTTTAGCACTCAGCAAAATCTAGGTGCGTCGGCCGAACGTGTTTCAGCTTTGCTATTCAAGTATGACACCGTGCCGGATAATCTGCTGGATGGTTCGTCGGCGACGAATCGTATTGCGGCAATGATTTCATCGGCGCTTTTGCAAATTGATGATTATCAGTTTAAATGTCGTCGTGTCGAGCAATTGTCGGCGGTTCTTTCGGCCGCCGCAGATTGGCAGCAGATTGAAGATGACGAGGCGTTACTACGTGCAATTGCGGACACCGCCACAAGCCTTTTGTCATGCGAAAGAGCAAGCATTTTTCTTTGGGACCGTCGCCGCAGCAAGCTCATCGGTCGTCCCGCGTTGGGTGTCGAAGGCGAGTCGCTTGAAGTCGATGATAAGGCTGGCGTCGTGGGTGAGGTTCTTGCCACCGGTGAGTACAAAATTTGGAACGCTGGCAGTGATGATGTTTCGCGTGTGAATCGAAAGGTGGATGCCAGAACCGAATTTCAAACTCAGTCTTTGGTTGCGGTTCCCATGCTTGGTGGCCGCAAAGAAACGATCGGAGTCTTTGAAGCGATCAACGCGATCAATCACAGTTTTGATGTCGGCGACGTAGCGGTGCTGTCCGATTTGGCAACACACGCGGCTGTTGCGATTGAATCATTACGAACACGAAGTAAGTTAAAACAAAACCGAGACCGACTCGTAGACGATGCTGCTTCTAAAATCGAACTGATTGGCCAGCACAGTTCGATTGATCTGGTTCGCAAGAATGCCTGTAAAATTGCTGGCACTGATCTTTCGGTGTTGATTCTCGGAAAGAATGGGACGGGCAAGGAAGTTCTGGCTCGAATGATTCACTATCAGAGTGATCGTCGTAACGGCCCCTTCATCGCCGTCAACTGCGCAGCATTGGTCGAAACGCTGCTGGAAAGCGAGCTGTTTGGTCACGAAAAAGGTGCGTTTACCGACGCAAATCAATCACGCAGCGGAAAGTTCGAGCTGGCTAACGGCGGAACTCTTTTTCTGGACGAGGTTGGCGACATGAGTCCCGGTGGACAAGCGAAGTTGTTGCGAGTCTTGGAAGACAAAGTGGTCGTCCGTGTCGGGGGCTCTCAGTCAATTCCCGTTGATGTTCGTGTTATCGCCGCAACCAACCAACCCCTAGAGGAACTGATCGAGCAGCGAAAGTTTCGTGAAGATTTGTTCTTTCGCTTAAACGTGGTTTCGTTAACGCTGCCACCGCTTTCTTTGCGTGGAGATGACGTGTTATTGCTGGCTGAGCATTTCTTAAAACAGTTTTGTTATCAGATTGGTCGTCAGGTTCCCCAGCTGGACAGGGAGACGATCGCGATTCTGCAAAACCATTCATGGCCAGGCAATATCAGGCAACTGCGTAATACCATTGAACGAGTCAGTTACCTTTGCACAGAGGACGTTGTTAAACCTGATGACTTAATGCTTACCGCTGGTTCATCAAGCAGTTCGTCGGGTGTGTCGCTTGCCGAGTTAGTTGATTCACAGACATTAACCGATGCCACCAAAGAGTTTCAGGTCGAACACATTCATGCAGCCATCGAATCATGTGGCGGAAATATGACGGATGCGGCCGCTAGGTTGGGACTTCATCGATCAAACTTGTATCGAAAAATGCGTCAGTTGGGGATGGCAACTTCTGCCGAATAGAGCCAGGGGAATTTGGGTGTTCCCGTTGATTCAAACACTTGGCGTAAAGAATTAGGTTGCTCTGGCAGTCCATCTCGCCGGGTTACAATTCCCCGCCTTCATGGGCAGTGAACTCTGCGAAGACTGGTAAATGGCTGGTGACGGCCTCCGCTTCGATTGGATTAAGGTCGTAGTTGCGTGAAAAGTCAAACACACCACCGCGGCCTAAGAACTCGCTAGTGGATTCTCGGTGGATCAAGATATTGCTGGTTTGAAAGCGACTGAATACGTCGGTGCTGTGGTGCCTGACTGCCGCGTGGAATTGATTTTCGCCCACTGTCGGCAACAAATAGGCATCGTCCGCTTGTAGCAAACCCATCACGATCACGTCGTCTTCCCCGCGTCCATCGCGGCTTATCGATCTGATGACTGATGGCAGCAGTGCGACCTCGGTAGCCGCCTCTGCCAAATCGATTCGCACGTTGACGATTGAAAACGTCCACGATTCGGTCGATGGGGGCTCAGCGGCGCGGAACGAGGCAACCATGGGATCGTAGGTCAATTCTTCGGCCGGATCGGTGACGGTGTAGGTCTGTGATCGATCCACCAAAACCGTCGTTGTGTCAAAAAGAAATGCAAGCTGTTCTTGCCGCCCCTTCGGTCCAGTCGCGCTACCCATGACATAGTCATACCGATGCTCGGTCCCATTAATGACATCGACTAGGCGAGGAACAAGATCTCGTTCAATCGATGCGATCTGCTGTAGGGCGATGATATCGTAACGCCGAACAACTTTGCTGACGTACTTGCGTGCATCGGCACTTGCTAATTTGGTTGGCCCAAATCCATCTAGTGCCCACGACGCTATTTTTATCGGTCGATAGGCCGGTCGATGGGGCCTTTGCGCAACAGAGCGAGCCAAGGTAGGTCGGACGACTGTTGACTGGTTTCCAGTACCGAAGGACGACGCTGCCGCGAACGTGCCGATTGCTCCTGTTGATGTTGCCGGTGGTGAACCGATCGGCAAAGCTTGGCCAGGGTTTGTGTTTGCCACAACGCGTTGGCTCGGACCAATCATGATCGGTGCGTCACGATAACTCACGAACGATTCGTCATAAAAATCGTTATTACCATCATCGCTACTGCTTGAAAAAGACAGGCCTTTCAAATCACCATCTTGGTAGTGATTAAAGAAGTAGTAGCCACCGCCCGCTAATAGTGCAACGATCAAAAGCACTTGGATCGGACTTCCCCCATCAGAATCAGACATGGCTCACAAAGATGATTGAAGGAAGTGAATAAACGAAGGCACGGCCTTTCGACCCTACCGTCACCTATTCTGTTTCGTTCCGTTAAGCCTCTCCGCTGCATTCTTGGTTGCCCGAGAATCAGAATCGCTATAACCGTAACGACACGAGACTACCTCTTTTCTTGGATCACTCCGTCACTTGCGCTGCCTCACGTTAGACTAACGACTTTCCAAACCTGGGGTTGTTGTTTGTTTTCTGATCCCAGGGCAAATCAGTGATCCCAGCGCAAATCAGTTTTTCAAGCTTGGCAATGTCGCTGGGCTCTGCGAGCCGACAGCGCTATCGGCTCGCCAAGCCGAACGACAAGGTGGAACACTCCAAAGTGAAAAAGTGATTGGCCCTGTTCTCTGATCCGAATGGGTTTGCGACGATTCTTATCGGCCTGACAACCTAGCGAAAATGAATTTCCAGCTCCCTCATCTATGATTCGTTCTCTTTTGCATTCTAAAACTTCTACTGAGCGGTTTTCGTTTGATCAGTACTGGGCCTGTTCGGCGATCTTGTTGATCTTGGTCACTTGGCCGGTGTGGTGGCCCGGAGGCGAAGTCGATCGATACCCTTCGCTTCCTTGGGTATCGATTCTGGAAAGCTTGGATGTATTTGTGTGGTTGCGAATTTTCACGATTGGATGTTTGGCCTGTCTTTTTGCCGTGGTAACTCAACGGATGTCGCCAAAGCTTGGTTGGGTAGGCGTTGTCATCTGTTTGGGATGGTCTTTCTTGATGGATCAGCATCGTTTGCAGCCCTGGGCCTATCAGACCGCAATCTACGCAGTTGTCTTTGTCAGTTGCAATCAAATTTGGAAACACCGTTTGTTGACCTTGTTGGCTGCAAGCGTCTATTTCTACAGCGGCCTTGGTAAGCTTGATTTTCAGTTTGCACACACCGTCGGGCAGGAGTTCTTACGTCTGATGCTTAGTCCTGTTCGCGAAGTTCTACCCGCGATCGACCCAGTCGTTACACCCAAGTTGGCTCTTCTTTTTCCAGCAATCGAGATCAGTGCTGCGATGGGTTTGCTGGTCAAGCCTTTGCGAATCTGGGCTTCTTGGATCTTGATCGCAATGCACGGCATGTTGATCTTGATATTGGGACCTTGGGCTGCTGATCACAGCGCGGGTGTTTTGGTTTGGAATGCGATCTTAATGGGACAGGCTTATTTACTATTCATTCGATCGCATGACTCGGAACTGCGCCAGCGAATCGCTGGAAAACACTCATTTCCCATTGTCGCGGCGAGCGTCGTGGGCTTAGCGATGGTCGCACCCATCGGAGAACGTTGGGGGTACTGGGACCATTGGTTGTCATGGTCGCTCTACTCGCCGCATACCAGTCGTGCGTCCATTCAGTTGCATGCGTCGTGTTTAGACCGATTGCCGATGGAACTGCGAGACCACGTATTGGAGGACCGAGACGGTGATCGCTGGCATCGCTTGTCGATCGAGAATTGGTCGTTGGAAAGCCGTCGGGTACCGATTTACCCGCAAGCTCGCTACCAGCTGCAATTGGCTAGGTGGATTGCAAAGGCAGCGGCAATTGACCGTGAAATTAGGGTAACCAAGTTAAGCGTCTCTGATCGCTGGACAGGTGTTCGTCAAGAAAAACAGCTATTGGGAAAACGAAATCTTTGGGACTAGACGGCAAAAGCGACACACGTCGTTGGTTGAACAGACTATTATCTGGGCAGTTTTTCAAACTGGAAACCGTGTCGCCGTAGCGAAGCTCGCGCAGAGCTTCGGCGA
>CAYVAN010000035.1:0-27608 GCA_964449225.1 uncultured Rhodopirellula sp. | reverse complement strand
CTGCATGACAGTTTGCGGTTTCCGTCTACCAAGTCGTGAACGTTTCACGCGACTGCGATTCATTTCCAAGGATTGCTGATTGGGGTCTCGGGCCGATGGTACCGCCGTGTTATCTGCCACAATGTCTCCTGCACGGTTATCTGAATCCAAGTTAGAAACCACCTTAGTATCGGATTCCGCAACTTCTAAGACTATCGAACCGGTGGGCTGCTTCTTTTTCAGTTCATCTTCAATCGACGTGACTTTTGAACCAGCGTTATTGCCAGAGTTCCTTTGGCCAACCGTGATTGCCTTACGTTGATTTGTTAAGGGAGCCAGTCCAATGCAAACCAACGCTGTCGCGGCGATCGCCAAAAATGCGATGATTGCCCTGCGACCGTTTCTCTCATCTTTTGGCCGAATGATGACGGTTTTCTCGATGATAGCGGCGCGGCGTTCACTAGCCAGCGCCGGTGTCGACTCGGCCTCAAACAAGGCTGACAACTGGCCCGTGACTTGGCCAGCCCCGGTGACGGCTTGCGCCAAAGCATCGTCCGATGCCATTTCTTTTTCAAAGACCGTTCGCTCATCCGGTGACATCTCGTCCAAGACATAAGCGGTGATGCGCGGATCGTTCCAGGTTTCGTTTTTATTAGATGACATGTTTATCAACCGTTGCGACTTTAGTTGTTTTGTGCTTTTCACGCTCTGGCGAACGTGGCTACCGACCTATCAGGCCATTTTTTTCAAGGCGTTGCTAAGCGACCGTGCAATGATCTGACGGCTTCGTGCAGATGGAAGCCGACATTGCCAACCGTCATACCGGTGACGGTCGCGATTTCTTTATACGAAAGCCCGGCTTGCATTCGCAGCCGCATGACTTCCTGTTGCCTCGGAGTCAGGTCATTGAGCAGGCGAAGCAATTGGCTCTTTTCCTCCGCATCGCATGCAGCCTGCGATGCGTCGGATCCGTCATCGGGCATCGCTTGCACAGACTCATCGATCGGCCTGGGGCGTTTGGTTCGTTGCATATCGATCACTCGGCTGCGGCAAACGGTGAATAACCAGGCTGCAACGCGAGATTCAATCTTCGCTGGATCTTCGCGGCACAACCGCAGGAACGTTTCCTGCACCGCGTCTTGTGATCCCTGCCAATCATCACCAAGCATGCGATACGCATACGCGAGTAACGGTCGCTCGTACCGGTCGATAATGTCCGAAAGTTCAGTAGGCGGCCATTTTCGATCTTGATCGTGCATCGAAGATGTGGGTCAGAGGATTAAGCAGACACGGTTCGATCAGGGAAACGAACGGAGAGAATGTTTGTTAGGTAGAAAATTTAAAATACGAAGATTGAAAGATCGAGCCGATCGATTTGCTCGATTTGCTCGATTTTCGATGTTCTTTGACGGCAGCGGCGACGCTTGGGGGCCATCAAAAGACGAAACGATCTTCTTCGGATGAAGTGGAAGTATAGAAAACTTCCCTCACCTGCCGGAGCCGATCTGATAGATCACTTTACCCGGTGCGATGACGACAGCGTACGTGTTGCGTCCATCGAACATTTCGATTTGACGCCCGCTTGTCGATCCAATTGGCTGTCCGTTCCAGCCGAGTGACTGCAATGTCAGGTCGTGTCGGCCGGATGGCAATTCGGCTCTTAGCACTTGGATCTCGCGTGGCAGCAAAGACCAGCATCGTGTGTCGGCGTTTTCGGTTCCCGCCCATGCTGATGCCGCAGCAAACTGAAACAGGGTTGCGGCACCACCGTCCAGGCCCATCGAATCCCTTAATTTGGCAACCGCCAGTTCCTTTGTCGTCCGACGCACGACGGCACGTGCCAGTGTCCATGGCATTTCGGCTTCGGTCTGCTTGATGGCAAGCCCACCCACGTCAGTCAACGTTTGAGTGGCTCCGTAGAGAACGCCGTTCACGCGGACGCCTACCGAGGCGATAGGCGTTTCCGGAATCACAACTTGGGGAACTTTGACCGATGCGACGTTGGGAATGATAGGGACGTTTGTTTTTTTTCCTATGCTTCCTGCGTCCCAATTAGCCTTCGCGTTCAGCGCCACCGATGCAAGTGCGAGGACGTCCGATGTGGTACGCGCCTCGGTCTGGACAAGCTGGGGGCCTTCGCCGACGCAGGCGATCACGTACAAAACGCCGTGGCCGGGTTGACTATGGGCCCCCGTGGTGGCACGCCTGATGTCGTCGTTTACCGGTCCAAATTGTGGCTCGATCGCACTGACCAATTGATACGCTTTGGCGGCATCGTCGTAGTCGTGGTGAGTTGCCTCGCGTAGAACGCCTCGCAGGTAGGGAGCGATCGCAATGGGCTCAAATTTTTCTGTTGCCGAAGGAATGCCGTGTTGCTCTGCTTGATCACGCAACTCGCTTTGCTTGATTGCGGCTTGCAATGCGTAGGCTTCCGCGTCGATCGCGTCACCGGCCAGCGAACATACCGCCAACATTGCTCGAATCATGACTTCTTCGTAACCGGCTGGCCGAAAGACACGCATGTTGTCATCGGTCAACATCGATGCGGAATCGCAAACCAGGTTTGTTTTAGGTAGCTCATCGAACTCTTTACGCAATCTGCGAAGCTCGCTTTCAGCACCTTTTAAATCGCCAGTCGAAAGCTTAACCATTGCCAGATCGAGCGCGGCGGCATTGGACTCTCGACTTTTCTTACCGGCGATCTTCGACAGTGTTTCATCTGCCGCGACCAAGTCCCCGTTGTGGAATGCCGACCGCGCGGTGCCGATGGTACCAACGCTGCGAGCGCACCCCATGCAGCCAACGAACAGCAAGCATGCGACGTATCGCAGCGGGTGAGAGTCGAGAGCACTTTTCACGCTGATGGTTTAGCCGTCGGCTTGGTCAAAGAAGCCAAAATTCCACCATTTGCCCGCGCGTGTTTTGCTGTAGCCTTTGCGGATTTTGGCGGACTCTTTCAAAAACTCGCCGGTGTGCAAGTTCACCATTTCTAATGTCAGTGTGTAATCACGCTGAGTGGTCTTATTACGATCGGTGGTTCCAGTCGTGACGGTGGCAAACATCAAATAATCGACGGGACTTCCCTGACGCCCCAGGGCCGAAGCAAACGCGTCGCGGTGATGCGGCAGCATTAAGGATTCGGGACGCAGCCGAGTTTCGACCAACGCAGCGTCAACCATACGACGACTGATTCCCCGAAAACTCTCGGCCGAATTAATTTGCGAATCAATCTGTTCGTACAGCTGTTCCTTGAAATCCGCTAGTTCTTCTGCACTCTTGTTTTCGATGCCGACAAAACAAACCGACGCTGGACCCGTTGCCAGGGTAGCCTCTGGAACAAGCGAGGCCCCTGTCGCAGCAGAATCTGGCATTACATGCCCGGCCAGCTCGAACGAGACTGGCTGAATGCTTGGCGGACAACGGGAAAGAATTTTGGCGACCGATTCATCAACCAAAGGGTTCCAAGTTGCCGCGCCGGCATGGTGGCTGCCCACAATATCTTTGTCATCCGAAGCCAGCATGTGGCCGTATTGACGAGATGCACATCCCGAAGAAACGGTCAGACTCAAAAGAAAAACGAAGACAACAGAGCCCAAGACGAGCGGAAACATGCCATCGATGTTGCCAAACTTGCGATTCATCAGGTCTGAGCGGCAGGAAAGTCGTGATCGAGTCATGCGGAAGTAGGCTTTTTATCGTTGTTTCAGTGGTTTACGCGACTTTCATTGCGAAAAGTGGCGTGAGTCGGCTTGTAGCCTGAGCGGTACCTATCAAAATGTTTGCTGAATGAGCCACCCACATTGCCACATCGGCTGAGCACAGCACTGATGGGCTGAAAAACAAGTAAACGAAGAAAACTCTACGGGCTTTTGCAAAGCCACCCCAACTGCCTATCCTTACATCGTTCCGAATATTCCCGCTTATGCCCGTCCTCTATCCCAGTACCGATATGCCATTGGCCGCTCCCGTGAACGCGGACGCACTGACGTTGGTTTCGCCATATTTGCCATCACCGGCTGTCGTCTTTCCAACTCAGGCACTTCAATCCTCCGTGACAGAGAACATCTCTGCGGTCAACGAGGATGACGACGAAGACGATGACGAAGATGAAAAAGAGATCGACGATGCGGGCTTTGGAACCGAAACCGAGGATGGCGGGTTCAAAGATGGACTCGACGACGACGAAGACTTAGATGAATTCGACGACATTGATGAAGATGATTTCGACGACGACTTCGATGACGACTTCGAAGAGGAACTTGAAGACGATTACGAGATCGAAATCGATGATGAAATCAGCACAGAGTTCGGCCTAAATACTGCTGGCAAGGGCAAGGAAGAAGACGATGCCGAAGAAGAAATCGACGACGAACTCGACGACTTCGACGATTTTGAAAACATCGATTGATCACTTGGAACACCGTCTTGCTGGGTGATGGATCTTGCTAAAGATCCGTTTGCCCCAGCAAGGATCTTTGGTGACACCCACGACGCTAAGATTGATATAGCTTGACGTAAGCGTTGACCATTTTTTCGACGCTGAATTCATTTGCGATTCTTTGCTTAGCGGCTTCGCCCATTCGTCGAGCCAATTCAGGATCTTCCAGTAGTTTGTGGGTCTGTCTTGCGAAGTCTGCTGTGTCGCCAAGATCAACAATGAAACCGGTTTCGCCAGGCAAAACCAGATCTCGGTTACCCGCAATATCGCTTGCCACCACTGGCACGCCCGCCTGCATCGCTTCGATAACTGAATTGCTTTGCCCTTCGTACTCGCTGCCGATCCAAAACACATCGGCATGCGGCAGCAAATCAGCAACGTCACTTCGGTGGCCGGCAAAGCGAACATGCAACGGCGTGGAAATCGCATCGCGGTGCCGTAATAACTCAGCGGACTGGGGGCCATCACCTACGATGACCAAGGTTGTGTCGCCACGCATCGTTCCCATCAATTCGGCTGCCCAGATTAAATCCCGGTAACGTTTTTGAGGCCAAAGACGGCCGACCGCCAAGATCAATCGACGACCATCAGCAACCTGCAAGCTCTCGCGTGCCGAAGAAGCATCGACTGATTGCAATTCACCAGTTCTAAATTCACAGCTTTCAACATTACCGGCTTCAAGCTTACTGGCTTCAGCGTCTTTGGGCATGATGCCGTTGTGGATGACGCGAAACTTGTCGCCTGGGATTCCGTGTCCGACATAGAAGTCGGCAATGCCTTGGCTATTGACGGTGATGGTGTCCGTAAAACCAGCCAGTCGGCGATCAATTAGAAAGTGAGCTGAGGTTTTCCAAAGATCCACGCATCGTTCGGACGCCATGATTCGTGGAACCGACGCCATCCGCGCAGCGACGCGACCAAAACTGTTGGCAGCAAACAGCCATGTATGAACAATGTCGGGCTGGAATGCCTTGAATTGCTTGCGAAGCCGAAACAACGCCGTCGGGTCAACCTTGAATCGCTTTCCAATGACAACGACTTTGATACCCGCGTTACGAAGACGCTCTGTCAACGGACCATCACGCGTCAGCAGGAACACGCGAACATCGAATTGGTCACGTGGTAAGTTCTCTGCCAGCAAACAAAGCTGCTTTTCAGCGCCACCCTGATCCATTGTTGGGATGACTAATGCTAAACGAATCGTCATCCAGTCGCCTTGCGGTTTGCGTCGGATTTCATAGTTGTGTTTTGTTGAATCAATTCATCGTACTGCTGCAGCATTCGCGATTCTGGGCGAGAACGAAGCAGGCGTCGTTTTAAAGTTTCGGATGCTTGAAGGCTTGCGTTTCGATCTCGCAGCAGACCATGGATCTTCTTGCGCAGGTCGTACTCTTTCTTTGGATCATACCAAGCAATCTCTGGGCAATCGTCGGCCGATGCCGCGCCGAGCACCTCAAAGTTTTGCGGGCTGTGACTTGCGGCAACCGGCAGCCCCGACGCGATGGCCATGGGCAATAGCGATTCGCTTCCATCATTGCCGGTGTGAATGTAAACATCAGCCGCCATCATCAAATCGTCAAAATGGCAAAACGACCCAGGCATCGCAATCTGAGCTCGGATTCCGTCGCTGCGAAGCGTTGAATAAATCTTGTCGCGAGATGGACCATCCCCCACAAACCAGATGCGTAAATTAGGGTGCTTCGTCATCAGCAGCCGAGCAGCTTCGACGAGCGTAAAGATGCCGCCACTTCGCGTCATGCGGTCGGTCGTTAACAAAACGATCGAATTGGTATCCGTTAACAGATCACCATTGACATGGCCAAGCGACCGGCGAGCTGTAGCCTTTGAAATTTCATTCTGAACAGCGGTCGCACCGAAACCATGTTCAATCCTATGAATTCGAGCCACGTCAAAATGGTGGGTCAGTAGTGATCGTGATTGATTCGCATTAGTGACAATTACATGATTGGCCATTCGTCCAATCGCGGCACACCGTCTTGAAGACCGGCTTTGTTCCCACCACTGATCGTCACTAATACCGTCGCGATTTCCAAACTTAAGAATCGTTTTACATTCAGTCCCACGAGTCGCCTCAATCGCTGCGACGGCTTCCTCACGAATGCATTCCACGATGATCGCGTCAAACGACCGGCACTTGGTCCTTAGCCACTGAGTCAACTGTCGGGTGTACCTGGCGACGCTCCATTCGCTTTTGGGCGCGGCAACCGGACGATGAACCGTGAACTCTCGAAATTGAAACTGATGCGACCAGTGCGATGCATAGCGGGGCGAAGCGACTTCGACGTAACAACCAAGCCGAGACAAACCTGACGCAAGATTCGTCAGGTGAACAGCGTTGGCGTAACCTCCGTGCGGCCAAAATCGTCGCCCAACGATTAGCACTCTTTTTCGACTCGATTCCCGTTTTTCAGAATCCACAGACGATTGCTCAGGCATTGGCTTGGGCTGCTGTGGCTTCGATTTCAGACGGTTGCAGTACCGCAAGATAAGGCAGGTTGCGATACATATCCAAGTAATCTAATCCGTAACCCACAACAAATTCGTCTGGGATTTGGAACGCAACAAAGTCGGGACGTAGTGTCGTCGAATGCTCGCGTTGCTTGTGCAATAGAACGCCCGTCTTGACTGAGTTCGCACCAAAATCACGCAGCATTCCTGTCAAACGATCTAGCGTTTTGCCGGTGTCGAAAATGTCGTCGACCAGAAGAACGTTACGCCCTTTGACGTCGATCATCATTTCCGCATCAACGCTTAAATCGCCCGATGTCGTCCCGCCACGATAGCTGGATGCTTGAATGACACCGATTCGCTGCGGCATCGATAGCCGGCGAATGAGGTCAGCAAAAAGAACCAACGATCCGGTCATGACCGCGATCAGGGTAATCGGCTGATCTTTGCCGTAATGTTGATCGATTTCGATCGCTAATCGCTGGACGCCGTCCCGTAGTTCAGATTCGGTTAGCAAAGTTCGCATCGTTTATCCTTGGAAACAAAGTTCCTAGCAGTTTGGCTGTCTTAACTTAGGAGGTTTAGGCACAACTTGTCGATCCGGTTGCCATCTCGGTTTGGGGTCTCAATGAGCTTGAATCCAATTACGTCAATCAAGGTCGATACCATTGTCCGAAAATACCCCGAGACGCACCATCGTAACTCACTCGTCAGACCAGTTCACCGCATGTCCAATTCACAGCGATTAACGACGGTTCGCTCCGCGATTGAAGGTTACTTGGCTGGTCAAGCGAATCAACCGGGCGGCGATAATCACGCCGACTGCGAGACGGTCGACTGCAAGATCGCAGTCGAATCAATTTTGATACGCGACGAACACTATTGCGGCCGACGTTTTAGCACGTCCACTCATCGTGCGGTTTGGTTCATCGAAGAGGACCAAGTCAAGATCTATACCGCTGATCAACAACATCTGTGTTGCGTGATGAATACGGATGAGATCGATGCTGCCGCAGACTTGCCTGAGGACGAATCACCACAGGTGATCTCAATCGATGCTCAGCGAATTGAGTCTGAACACGGCAATAAAGTTGACAGTGATATCGCTGACAACGACGAAGGCTTCCGACGAGCCGCTTAGGTTCGTTCTCTTCTGATGGGCCCTTCTTCAAGACGGCCCAAACAAGACGCAGTGGCGGTTTACCCGACCGTGAATTTCTGTGAATTCAGGCGACTGCCCGGCTTCTGCCTAGCGGCAGTCGCCAAGCCTTTCGGCATCTAGCAGGTGAATTAACACCGCGATACGCTTGGCAAGATTCGCTAGATAAAAACGACAGCCTGTGATCTGCGACACGGCTCATCACACCTAATCGGAAAACCTTGCCTGACCGTGCCAACAGGTACGCCGCACGTGCCCGGACGATCGATTCGACAGTTCCGATCCCTACTAAGGAGGAGAATTGGCCGATGAGTATCAAACCGGCAAGGGCTTTCCGCGTGGAACGCCTAACGCTTAGGAGTTTGAAGACGTTGTCGGATGACTCCGAGAAAACTGAGCGGACTTGGTTGGCCGATGGCGAAAGTGGGATTGCGTCATCAGAAACCAACCAAGAACCTCTCGCGGGTTTTGATATCAACGGTGGGGCAGCCCTATGGGTTGCCTCACCGTTTTTTTTGAGCCGCATTTTTTTGTTGCTTAGCAGTATCCGAGCAAGAAATTTGCTGTATTTTAATAATCAGCCCATGTTCTTGCTGCTTTGATTTTCTGCCCCGAATCGATCGGACCTGTGACTAGCTTTCGCTCCCTTCGAAACGGGGACCTCCCGCAACTGCTAGCAGTTTTTCGACAACACCACGAACTTGCCGGTGTGATGCCGGACGTTTCGTTGGCTCAATTCGAACAGGCAATCTTGGCGAGAAGCTTTTTCGATCCCGAGAACTTTTTGGTCGCCACACTCCAAGAAAGCAACGGCAACGAAGCCATCGTTGGCTGGTGCCACTTTGGGCTCAATCCTGTTCGCGAGGGTCGGACAGACACGCAGTCGACCAATGAAATCACCATTGCTGCGATATGCCTAGCGAAAGACTGCCAGTCAAATGTCGCCGTCGAACTGGTGGAGCAAGCGGTGCGGCGTTGTCGCGAACTTGATCGCAAGTCTCCAATGCCCAATACCGTGGCACCGAACATCGAAAACTTCGAACCCGCGGTGATTACCGCGGGGCTTTTCCGCGACGATCGTTTTGGATACGCCGGACTAACCCCTTACAGCCACGGCTACGGGATTGAGAATCTTGACGTCCGCCTGCACGGCGTTCTACAAGCGTGCGGCTTTGTGGCTAATCGATCTCTGGTGCGCGTCGTCGCATCTACCGATGGTTACCGACCAGCTTTTAATCGCGAAGCGATGCAATTCAGGCGTTCGGCAACGGTTCAGCAAAAGCGAATTCTGCCAAATTCGGTTCGGCGTGCGTCCGCACTGTCGCACCTGGACATTGAACGACACGCGTTGGTGGACCGCAGCGGCGGAGTGATCGGCGGTATGGATTTTTGGTTTTCAGACGCCGAAGCCCAAGTCATGCCGCCGTCCAAAGCAATGATTGATTTGGATCTAGGTGCGGAGAATCAACTATCCGCTTCAGATAGTTATCTCGTTTCCGCAGTCGTTGGCACTCTATCAGAGCGTAACGTTCGCCAAGTTGAAGCAGTGGTCGATTCGACGCAGGTCGATCTGATCAATCAGCTGGGAAAAATTAGCTTCACCGTCGCTAGCGAAGGCACGCTTTGGATGCTTCGGTGAAATTATTCATCTTGTTCTGGCCTGGTATATCTGACATTCTCCCCGGCTTGTGAAACTGGTTAGATTTTCGCGTAGGGAGACCGTGCTGTGTGTCGAGTTCTTTGTTGCCTTGGCTTTTTGATCTTATCGTCTAGCTTCCATGCCGCCGCCGAAGACTATTTGCTGCGTTACGCATTGAAGCCCGGACAAAACCTTCGATACGAAGTTACTCATGCAGCCAAGACTAAAACCCGGATCAAGGGCGAAGAAGAGGCATCAAACGTTCACACGACCAGCCAGCGTCATCTGACGGTTACCGAGTCCAATGATTCAGGAGCAACGTTTGACCACATCGTTGATTCCGTTGAAATGACTCAGCAACAAGGTGATAAAGACGAAATCCGATGGGACAGCGAAAGCGGTGAAGAAGCACCCAAAATGTTCAGTAAAGTTGCCGAACAAATGGGCCAAAAACTAGCAACAGTTAAGATCAATACTCGCGGACAAGAACTCGAGCGAGAAGACTTCGGCGGCACAAAGGCATCCCTTGGGATGGGCTCTCTGACGCTGGCCCTGCCCGAAGAACCGGTCAGGATTGGTGGTTCATGGTCAGTCCCACGCGAAGTCAAAACTCGGACCGAAGACAACGAGGTCAAGACGATCAAAATCCGCGAAGTCTACACTTTAGAAAAAGTGAAAACCGGCGTCGCAACCTTGTCCATTCGCAGCGAACCTCTGACACCGATCGATCAGGAGTCCGTCAGAGCACAAGTCGTTCAACAACTTAGTAACGGTGAAATTCGCTTCGACCTGGATGCGGGTTGCATGCTTAGCAAGAAACTGGACTGGGATGAAACAGTCGTCGGATTCCAAGGGCCTAATAGCATGATGGAATATCGAGCCAAAATGACCGAAACACTGATCCCTGAAACCCAACGCAGCGCTCGGCTTCGCTAACGCATTCTGTGCAATTGACAAAAGTAGTTATCGTTACCAGAACGCGAAGTGCGACGTAGGCCTGAACTAGCAAAACTCAATTCAGGCAACGGCATTGAATTGCCTGAATTTACGTTACGAACGTCGAAGCTGACCGAAACGCTTGGCCACGTTCGCTACGAGGCTATACCGCCATCTTACCGCGAGTCGTAATCAGGACGACTACCGTGATCATGGATAGTTGCAGGATCGCAAACATCAGTGGTGGAGTGTTGCGAATGATCTCTAGCGTGCGTTGAATCCATGCTGGTTCTCGCGACTTTTGCTCCTCGATCCAAGTGTCAATCGACTTATCACGTGACAGCCAATTTGAGGTGTGTTCCCATCCGTCGGCGGTCCTACGCCAACCTACCGGAACATGTGCATCAATCTGAGCGATAACCCCGATTGAAACCTGTGTCTTGCCGTCCAATGACGCCGCGTAAGGCTCCTGCGACGGAACTAGCGAACCGATCGTGAAAAACACACCGACCACCAACCAAACTACCACGTGGCAACGCAGTGATCTGGCAAGAAAATGACGGTCGGCGGGCGTAATGGTAAACAGTTCCATGGCGGACCAAGGAAGCACCTTTCGGTCCAATCGCATTCGCCTACGCCGTGCATAGCCTGCTAAAATCTTGCAACCAAGAGACTTACGCGATGCAAGAATGCCTGAGCAGAGTTGCTTTGACTAGGGAGTGTTGCATTTGATCAACAACGATAAAGTGGCATTCTGCCAACCGATGATGCCCAAAAGCAACGCGGTCGTTACGCCAGCGATCATCGCAAGTAAAAGCAACCAATCAAACCGAGCCGTCCCAACATCGAGAGAATGAAGATGATCCCTTCCGCACGAGATTTTTTTCAAGCCGCCATTGAAACACCCAGCCCATCAGGTTTCGAAGAACGAATCCAGGGTTTGGTCGGCAAGTACATTTCCTCACACGCCGACGACGTTCGCACCGACCTGCATGGGAACTTGATCGCGTCGATTGGAAATGCCGACGGGCCTCGGTTGATGTACGCTGGGCACTGCGACCAAATTGGTATGCTGATTTGCCACATTGACGAAAAGGGGTTTTTGTATGCTCAAACCATTGGCGGTTGGGATCCACAACAGTTGATCGGTCAGTCGATGACAATCTGGTCCGACAATGGCCCTGTTCCCGCCGTGATCAGCCGAAAACCGATTCACCTTTTAAGCAATGACGAACGAAAAAAGGTTGTCGATTTAAAGGAACTGTGGTTAGACATCGGTGCAATCAACAAAGCAGACGCAGAAGAGAAAGTTTGCATCGGTGACCCAGTCACACTTGAACTGAACTATCGCCAACTGATGGGCGATCGAGTCTCTGGTCCTGGGATGGACAACAAGACTGGGATGTGGACCGTGATGGAAGCACTGCGACGCGTTTCCGAGGAATCAAAGAAATCGCCACTTGCCTGCCACCTGCACAGCGTCGCAACGGTCCAAGAAGAAATTGGCTTGCGAGGCGCAAAGACCGCAGCCGGCAGCATCAATCCAGAAGTTGCGATCGCCGTCGACGTTACCCATGCATCGGACTGTCCGACGATCGACGCAAACAGGCAAGGCGACATCGCGGTCGGTGGAGGACCAGTGATCTTTCGCGGCCCAAACATGAATCGAAAAGTCGCCGCCAGGCTGATCGAATTATGCGAACAACACAAAGTTCCTTTCCAGATCGCGGCGCTCGGCCGTGCCGCGCCTAATGATTCAAACGCATTGCAAATCCACGGGGGTGGCGTCGCAACGGGATTGATAGCGATCCCCAATCGTTACATGCATTCGGCAGTCGAAGTCGTTTCGCTGACGGATATCGATAACGTAGCAAAGCTGCTAACGCTCTTTGCGCAAGAACTCTCATCAAACGATGACTTTACGCCTTCTGAGTAAATCAAATCGCCCAATCTAGCTTGATTGGACACGAATGTTAGCAATCCCCAGAATGCAGTCAGGGAAAATCAGTTTTTCAAACTGGAAACCGTATCGCCGTAGCGAAGCTCGCGCAGAGCTTCGGCGATTGCAAGGAAACCGAACGCCTACGCGGCGATCGCTACCTACTGACGACACCCCAAAAGCGAAAAACTGATTTGCCTTGAGAATGCAGTCCCGCTGATAAAGGATTGGAAATCAAGGTGCCGTTCAATCTGGCTTGATGTTTGCCCGATTCCAATCGGCTAGAATCGAGGGGGCGGCTGGAATCGAGGGGCTGGGGTTCGCCCGGCCGTTCTTTTAGTCTGGCGTTTTTCAATTGATTCTCAGAGGCAAACGATGGCTCGAATTCTATTAGTCGAAGACAGCCCCACCCAAGCCGTCGAAATGAGGATGCTGCTTGAAGAGGGAAACCACCAAGTAAAGCACGTTGGCAATGGCAAACTGGCAATCGAAGCTCTTGAAAAAGAGCTTATTGAGCTTGTCGTCACTGACCTTGAAATGCCTGAAATGAATGGGCTCGATCTAGTCCAAGCCATGCAGCTGGATTTTGAACACATCCCAGCGGTCCTGGTCACGGCCAGCGGGTCCGAGGAATTAGCGACCAAAGCTCTGCAACAAGGAGCCGCAGGATACGTTCCCAAAAATCACCTGCAATCACTTCTTAATGACACCATCGTCGACGTTTTAGGGGTGATCAAGACCGACGCCAGTTTTGCAAAATTGATTTCGACGTTACAGAAAAACTCGTACACGTTTAACTTGCCAAATGAAGCTGACTTAATTTCGCCAATGGTTGGACTATTGATGCAAGTAGCATCGGGAATGGAATTGGCTGGCGGACCGGCGCTTGGACGAATGGGAACGGCGATCGAACACGCAGTAATCAATGCAATGTTCCGCGGCAACTTGGAACTAGGTCCGTCGGTGACGCCAAGTCATCGAGCTCTTGTTTACGACGGGGCAACATCCGACCTGATCGAAAAACGGAAAACCAGCGATCCTTACCAAAGCCGCACGGTGTACGTCGAAGCCACAATCTCAAAAACAGATTTCCGAGTCCTCATTCGCGATCAAGGCAAAGGGTTTAATACGTCGAAGGCATCCGCAAAAATGGATTTGGTTGCTTCCGATGGCGAATCCGGACATGGCCTAATCCTAATGCGAAGCTTCACTGACGAATTGACGTTCAATGAATCGGGCAACGAAGTGACCCTGCTAAAGCGATTCAGCTAGATCATTTTTAGAATCGATTTAGGCGGAAGAAATCCAAAGTTTCGGGTAGTGGATTTTGTTAAAGATCCTAAGACGCGGGGATCTTTAACAAGATCCACTACGGCCACCCTAAATCTTGACGGAGCTATAAACCTATTAGGCCGCTATGGCACTGGTTTCGTTCTCTAAAAACGTTGATCAAACCAGGCTTGAAACGCGTCGCCCGCAAAACTCCTCGCCTGCGTCATCACTTTCTTAAATCGATCCGTGCCTACTTCATCTTCAAAGATCCGTGCGATCGAAACAGCTCGAGCATTGTCTAAATTCTGAATCAGAAGCGGCAACACTTGTTCGACGACTCCCCATCTGCGCACGTCTGAAGACGCGTCGGCTAAACAAACACACGCAACGCCGACGATCGATTGCCCAAACACCTCTTCGGCATAATCACGTGCTCCGCGAATGTTGTCTTCCTTTGAATCGACTGGCGATTCAAAATCATAAGGTGGTTCCCAAACCGTTGCTGGCGGAATCAAGTCGATGTGCGTCATTACGCAAATGACCGGCGGACGGCGAAGATTTGGCTGGGCGTCAAAGTGTGCCTCCAGTGCTTCGAGCACTGACCGGTCAGCCTGCCTTGCTGAACTATGTCCATCAACGACCAGCAATACGACGTCAGCATTGGCGGCGGCTTTTTTCGACTCGGCGATTTGTTGCCTTGATGCCCCCGCTTCGCCGTAGCCGGGTGTATCGAGCAGGGTTAGCAAACAGCTGGCTTGGTCGCCCCCTTCGATCTCGCACTGATACCGCGCGACATCACGAGTCTCCGGCAACAAATCTGTTTTGGCGACGCTATCGCCGATCAACGCATTGATCAAACTAGACTTCCCAGCACTGGTTTGGCCAATCAATGCGATGCTAATAGGGACTTCATCCGCTTCGATTGAACCATCATCATTGCCGAACGCTTTTGCGTATGCGGTCGCACCGCCACGCAGCCGGCCGCTGTTCATTTCGATTAGGTAGAAACCAACGCGACGCAAAAACTTCAAATAGATCGTCGCGACGACCTCACTTTGCAACTGACCTACGACGGGATCCAAAGTCGCCTTTGATGTTGCATATCGAATCAGATTGGCCGGATTGACCAGCGTCGACGCAGCCCAATAGACCTTCGAAGCTTGCGAGTACCACTTGGGTGTCGATGTGATTGCTCGCCATTGGCGGATCGTGATCAAACTGCTTCCCGGAACGGACTGTAAAATCCAGTCTTCCAAATCATCGATCGCCAAACGGGCCGCCGCAGCAATTTCAACGATGGTCAACGAATCGACTGCCTGAGAAGCCGATCCCCGCTTGCTTTTCCCGTGATAAAACTCGGCCAATTCAGCTGCCAAAATTTGTGTCTGGGAAAGATAATGATGCGGGTCCGAAAGCTTGCCCGGATCAATCGACTGGATATCACGTTGATGTCGATCAATAATCTTCGCAGCCTCATGATCTCTCTCGCTCCAATGTTTGCTTAGCTTGGAATCGACCGTGATCGCGTCGGTGGCTTTAGAAGCATGTTTCGTCGGTTTCCACACTTGCGACGCCAACCAAGCCAGTACCCAGCAACCGGGTAGCACCCACCACAATGATTTCCAATAACCAGTGACCCAAATTGCATGAGCGCCAAAGCAAACGCAAACCACTACGGGGAGCGCCACCAAGAAACCTACGAAAAATAGACGGCGACCGATCAATGCTTTTCTCCATCGCAACCACTTGATTCCGGTTGCCAGTTATCCAGTTGCCTGGCTTTCCAGTAGCGTCGCGCGGCGTCTAACTGATTGTGATACATTTCGGAAATCTCTTCTTGGCGGGGCGTTTGCCCGGCATGGACTTGGCCAAAGTACCAATCCAATACCTTGCCGGACGCAAACACCATCGCAAACGCTGCTGCTGAATTGATCGCCGAACCCACCACTGGGATCATCTTTGAAATCCCTCTCGCTGCCATGCGAATCGCAGCTCGGCCACCAAGTACCGCCGACAAATGAGTCATCGTGGCGGGCGTTAACGTTTGCCCATGAAGCTTTGCAATTCGATGAGCAAGGTGTGTTTGGATCCCCAAAACAACCGGCATATCGATCCAAGCGATTGGAACCGCTGCCGCACCAGCAGCCAATGTGGCGTGCGTCAAGGTTAACTTATCAATGCTAATCGAATTGGGTTCTTCTAATCCTCGCAAATCATTCTGCAATTGGTGCATCGTTCCCAGCGTTGAACGCATCGCGGCGGGAACGGCATCCATAATCGATTCAAACAGTCGGTTACCGCCCAAGTCCGACGGATGAAAGCCGTCTTCTGGTTTCGTCAGATCTACCGCAACTGCGGAATCGTAGAGCCCATTGAATCGACGTAATTGTGCCTGCAATGCGCGATGCAATTGATCGGGTAACGCCGGACTGTCCAGATTATCTAGCATATCAGCAGGAAATTCGTTCTGGCCGGGGCAAGCATCATGAATCGCCGTGATCACCAACAACACCGGACGTTCCGGATCATCCTTGCGAATTTTTTGCAGTGGTGAAATCAGCGATTCGGTTGCCTGATCCGTTGCACGCACTGTGATGATGACCAAATTTGCTTCCATGCCAAACGCATTCAGATCAACGCTGGCATCGTAGCCCACTTCCCCCAAGCCTCGCGTATCGATGAACCGAACCAGCGGCGTCTCATCATTGGGAAAACCATATTCGCGTGAATGCTTGGTTTGCGGTCGAAAGCCGCCTCCAATCTCTGCGTCATCGGCACCGGTGATGAAGTGAATAATCGACGACTTACCGCTGCCCGTCTTTCCCAGCATCCAAATCTTCGCCACCGGCACCGCATCAGGCAGCTCGATTGACTGCGAATGTGGGGCAGGCCACATCGAGCGTAGCTTTTCAAAGAAGCTTAGATTCGATGGAGGTTCGTTTCGATCAGTCACGGCGCTGTACTGGATGGGAATCATGGACCACGTAGTCGCCAAATTGTAACACCCATCAGCTAGAAGATCGAAAGTGGCATAGGCTAACTAATGGTGATCTTCGGGCCGTTCATCAAGTGGAAAGCAAGTACCGACCAACCCTGTGACAACTAATGTCACACCGGCAGTCATCAAAGCGGGGCCAACATCGATCTGGCCAGCGATTCGGCCCCACTGCATCGAACCGATCGCCATCGAGCCTGCCATCACGGCGTAATAACAGCTCATCCCACGGCCTCGCATTTCATCGGGCAAGGTCATCTGGATTTCTGAATTGAAAGTCGTCAGAGTCGCCATCCAAGAACCTCCAAATACCAAAGTCAAAAACGAAGCCAGGATTCGATTGGTTGTCATCCCCAGCAATCCCAATGCAACGGCAAATAGAATTCCTGAAAAAATGATCGTGCGGTTAAATCCAATACGGCGATGGATTCGATGCAAAAACCAAGCCGCCACCACGGCTCCGACGCCAACAGTGGTTACCAGGAACCCAAACCCCCGTTCATCCCACAACAAGCGTTGACGTGCGACCAACGGCAGCAATGACCAAAGCGATGCAGCCGGCACCATGAACAATCCCAACCTTACCAAAGTGTTTCGCATCGACTTTGACCTGGAAACAAACGACAAACCCTCCCAAGCCGATTTGCGGATTCGTTGTCCCGAAGTCGTCGGTCGCGGCACATGCCGCCAACGAATCAGGACAAAAAGCACACCCGCAAAGGAACAAGCGTTGACCGCGAAGGCGATCCAAACACCCGCAATCGCAATCAGAAACCCACCGAGCGCTGGTCCCACCGAACGAGCTAAGTTGAAACTAACACTGCCCAGTGCCACCGCACGCGAGAGCTGATGACGCGGGATCAATTCGGGAACCGTTGACTGCCAAGTCAGGATGTGTATCACCATCGCGATGCCGGTCAGAAACGTCAAAAACAATAGCGACCATGGAGTAATTTTCCCGGTGTAGGTCAATGTTGCCAATGTCGTCGCGGACATTAACAAAAAGAGTTGAGTAACGATCAACAGTTTCCTTCGATCAACTGCATCGACAACTAACCCAGCTGGAATCGCCATCAGAAACATGGGGACGGTCATCGCGACTCGTACCGCCGAAACCATCTCTGGCGATGGATCCAAGCTAGTCATCAACCAGCCTGCACCGACCTCGTGAACCCACGTGCCTAAATTAGAAATGACCGACGCGATCCAAAACCAACGAAAGGTCGGGGATGAAAGGGGAGCCCAGGTGGATGTGGAATCGCTGGGCGGCATGGAGAGATGATCATGTGGGAGATGAGGGATCGAATTGTCAGGAAAACCGGCGCAAGCGCAACAATCCCAACAGCCGCCGCAGTCACCGGGAACGTGACCTATGCTTGGTCAAGCATGTTTTTCCCACCATTGTCTCGCTCCGCCAAGGGGAGGCTCCCCCCAGCAATGATTTCAACCATGATCGAAGTTCACGGATTGCAAAAAATCTATGACGATTACCTGGCCGTCAATGGAGTCTCATTTTCGCTTCAATCGGGTTCAGTTTGCGGATTAGTGGGTGCCAACGGTGCTGGAAAAACCACCACGATGCGATGTTTGGCCGGGCTCATGCCCGCGACCGAAGGCAAGATGACCGTCGCCGGACATTTGGTAAGCACGGATTCAATTGAATTAAAGAAATGCTTGGCTTATGTGCCCGACGATCCACCGCTGTTTGATGATTTGTCGGTTCGCGAACATTTGCATTTCATCGGACGGATTTATCGAGTCAAAGATTACATCGAAAAATCTGATGCCCTGATGACTCAGTTTGAACTCGTTGCCAAGGCCGACGCGGGAGCAACCACTTTGTCACGCGGAATGCGTCAAAAGCTGGCAATCGCGTGTGCCTATTTGTACGATCCGTCGGTGCTGCTGCTGGATGAACCGATGACGGGTTTGGACCCACCGGGAATCCGAATTCTATTAGATTCGATTCGCCAACGTGCCTCAAATGGTGCAACGGTGATCTTAAGCAGCCACCTGCTTCCGATGATCGAAGAGGTTTGCACCAACTTGATGATGATGCGTCAGGGTGTTGTCGAATACTTCGGAAATGTGAGCGATCTTCGTGCTCGTCATCCAGAATCGACATCCTTGGAGTCCGCATATTTTGCGGCGACACAATTTCACAAACATCACAATGGCGTGCTGGCATGAGCGGTGTAGCAGCCAACGCGTTAAAGACTTGGGATGACTGGCAAACCCATCGAGATTTACTCGGGCTGACGATCGCTCGCGGGAGTTTCCGAACCAAACGCATTATTTCTCGGATGCTGTCACCACGTCGAATCGTTGCGACCACGCTGGTCGTCGTTTATGCGGTGCTCTACGTCATGTATGGCGTTGCAATTTTGCTAAACCGGCAACCCGCATCGCCGCAGCGGTTGCAGCTATGGCTTTCGGGCGGAATGGTGCTGTACGCGATCTACCATGCGTTGAAAGCTGCCTGGTCCAGCGACCGGACAATGCTAGAAACATCAGACGCAGAAAAACTCTGGCTCGGTGGGGCACCAATCCGCAGGTCATCAGTCGTAGTGCATCAAATCACCGATATAGCCTTAGCAACCCTAATCAAATCTGTTTTGCTGTGTACGGTGCTTGCGGTCGATGTGCAAGGATCCGATGGACTGGGTGTGATGCGTTTAGGAATCGGAGTCTTTTCGGCGTTGCTGCTGCTGGAGATTTCTCGATTGATGGTGGTTCGCTTCATTGCCAGCCTAAGCTCCATCGGTAGAAGACGATTCCAGATCGTCACTACGCTGACCGCCATTGCGGTTGCTGCACAAGTGATTGCGAGAATCGCTGCATCGACGGTGATGGGATCTCCCACACCGGTCTATGTGTTTCAGATGTTTGCGGCCTTGGGACAGATTGCTGCTAGCGACACGATCCAATGGTTAGCCCTGCCATGGAGTTTCGCAGCCAAGGTTGCAATCGCATCATCGTTCGACTGGATGACAATGTTGTACCTGGCGATCGCAGTCACGATGTTACCAATCGCCATCGAGCTTTATGTGAGGATCGACCGTCGGTGTACTGTTCGCCAAGCGATCAATGAACGCAGTCGTTTGCGTCAATGCCTACCGATGAAAGCTGAACAGCACGTTTGGTCGGATGACTGGCTTGAAAGCACTTTGGAAACGCCAGTTGGCGCGCAGCCTGCGACCAAGCCATCCATGGAAAAATCTAAACCCAGGCCGTGGTATCACGCCAGTACTTGGCCCGTTCCATTGGCTCTGATCGATGGGGATGCGGCGGCCGTTGCAGCCCGAACCGTATCAAGTGTGATTCGTTATCGAGTAACGATTTTCATGAGTCTTTTGGTTCCAGTATTACTGTGTTTGTCACCCTTGTTCACGGGCCACGTCGTTAACCAGTGGTTGTACGTCGTCGGCGGGATCGCGATGTGCACCACATTGATTGCACCAGCGGCATTGAAGATTGATTTTAGGCGGGACTTATCCAGATTGTTGATCCTGCGATCATTGCCAGTGAGGCCGCGTTCGATGGTGCTGGGCCAGCTATGGTTTCCCATATTGATTACTTGCTTGTTCCAATGGACCGTGATTGCGATTGCAGCGATGGTCTTGAAACCGGGGATGCAGCAAATCTGTTTGTGGACAGGCATGCTGGCAGCCTTGTCCGCGTTTACGTTCGCGTTTGAAAACGCGTTGTTCCTTGCATTTCCGCACTCCCAGCGAAGTCAAGGCATTGCGATGGTGCTGCGAACCAAGCTAACGTTCTTGGGAAAATCGTCGCTGTTGGTTGCAGCAGCCTTGGCCTTGGCCATCTGGGCAACGCTTTGCCGCGAAAAGTTCAATGGCCCGATGTCTGACATCGCAATTTTTGCCGGTGCGCAGTTTGCATGCTGGGGCCTCGCTGCGGTCACTTTCCATGTTGCTACCGCGTGTTGGAAACGATTCGATATTTCACATGACATCGCACCCGAGTGATCGATTCCTAACCTACATTTCAACGATGCTTGCGTGATTCCATAGGCAAGCAGACCGCACCACCCTTATTATCCAACTGACCCGAACAGCACCGACTAATATCGATGGAACTGTTAATACTGCTATTTGTTGCCGCCGCTGCGATGTGGATGATTCCAATCATTCATCGAGGGCGTGTGATCCCGATCACGATGTTGATGTTGGTCTCGGGTACAGTTTTTGGACCTTTCTTCTTTGCAGTCGACGGCCCCATTCAAATCAGTCTGGACCGATTGCTTTGGCTGGGAACCATCGGAATGGTCATGGTGGGATGGCGACTGGGAAATATCAAGTTTCCCAAACCTGGACGAATTGATTGGCTGTTATTTGGGTTGGCTGGTTTTTTGTTGGTCAGTGCCATTCGGGGAGGCGACGGGCCTGGAGTCATTCAAACCTCACCCACCGCTCGTTGGCTGTTTTATATCTTCATGCCACTGGGGACTTACGTCATCGCCCGAATGATTCGACTTAACATCTCTGATATGCGATGGGTCTTCGGAACGATCTTGGGGCTGGGACTATACTTAGCGATCACGGGGGTTCTTGAACTCAAAGGAATGCATTGGGGTGTCTTTCCCAAGTACATCAGCAATCCGGATTTGTGGGAGTTCTACGGGCGTGCCCGTGGCCCGCTGTTGAACCCAATCGCAAACGGTTTCCTGATGGGGATCGCTTTGATGGTGGCGGTGATTGAGTTCCTTCGTAGCGGTTCGCGGCAAGGAAAACTGTTTTGTGGAATCGCAATGCTTGTCCTGCTTTTGGGCGTTTACGCAACGCTGACCCGAAGTTGCTGGATGGGAGCGATCGGAGGCGTCGGGCTGATTGCAATGATTTACTCACCGCGTTGGGTTCGTGTCCTGGGCTTAGCATCAGTCGTCGTCCTTGCCGGTGCCATGACGATGGGACTGAAAGATAAGTTGCTGGAAATCAAACGCGACAAAGCTCTTTCGGCAGCCGAAGCAGCCAAGTCGATCGAGCTGCGACCCTTGCTGGCGATCGTCGCCTATGAGATGTTCAAGGATAAGCCAATCGCAGGTCACGGGTTCGGACACTACTTCGAGAACAACGGCCCCTACCACGACAACCGCGAGTACGATTTGCCGCTGGAAAAGGTCCGAGCCTACGTTCAGCACAACACGTTCTTATCGATTCTGGTTGATGGCGGATTGATTGGAATTCTAATGTTTAGCCTGCCGCTGCTAGTCTTTTTTGTCGTCGGATGGCAGCTGGCCCGTGGACCGAGATCCAGCCCCGATGCACGATACCTGGGTTTATTGATGATTAGCACCATCGCTGTCTATGTCGCTAACGCGATGTTCCACGACATGATCGTCATTCCCATGATGCAAATGTTTCTGATGTTTATCGCAGGTTTGGCGATCAATGTTCACGGACAAGGAATCACAGCAGAGCGAATCCACCCACGACGCCAAGTTGCCCAGCAATGTGATCACCGAGTCGCCACGGCAACTTAGAACACCAAAACGTGGGCGAGGTTGTCTCAACTTCGTATCGAACAGACGCTAGCGTGGCAAAGAAATCGAATTCGGGACAAACTCGGCTGCACTCGGCAGAAGCATCAACTACAGCTTGTCCGTCATCTGGCGTTCTTCCAACGCCTTGACTGCTTCTCGCACGCGTTCTTCCGCATGTTTGGGTGCAACCAAGGTGGCGTCCTTGGTTTGCACAACGATCAAATCGTTGATGTCAATTGTGACAACGGTGTGTCCCGGTTCGCTGACCACGATACTGCCACTGGTGTCAATTCCCACATGCGACCCGACAACAGTGTTGCCATTTGGATCTGGATCGTGCAGGCGAGAGAGTGCTTGCCAACTGCCGACGTCGTCCCATGGGAAAGGTGCTTCGACCACGACCACGTTGTCGTACTTTTCCATGACCGCATAATCGATCGACGTTCCTTTGATGGCTGTAAACTCTTTAGTCAACACTTCACAAAAGTTGTCTTGCCCCATCGCGTCGGCAATCTTCGTCAAATGCTGACTCATTTCCGGAGCGTTTTTCTCCAATGCCTCAAAGATCGTTGACGCACGCCATAGAAAAATGCCACTGTTCCAGTAGAACGTCCCCTCATCAAGATATCGCTGCGCCGTTTGCTGATCCGGTTTTTCACGGAACTGTTTGACGGAGTACGCGTTCACACCGTCAGCTTGGATTTCGCTTGCTTCGTCGCGTTGAATGTACCCAAACGATTCCGCCGGGTACGAAGGCTTGATACCAAAGGTGACGATCCGAGTTGGATCTTCGTCAATTAACTTTTCACCCGCTGCGATGGCTGCTTGAAATTTCTCGGGCGATGCGATCACGTGATCCGATGGCATCACCGCCATCGTTGCGTCGGGACTAATTCGGCGAATCATGGCGGCTGCTAATCCAACGCATGGTGCGGTGTCTCGTTTGCAGGGCTCGCCAACCACGTTCTCTGCTGGCAGTTCGGGTAGTTGTTCGCGTACTGCGTCGGTCAAGATTTGGTTGGTGATGATCCAACGTTGATGCGGGGGCACTAAATCACCAAGACGATCCAGTGTTGATTGGATCATGGTTCGCTGGCCAGAGAGGGCCAGCAATTGCTTGGGCTGCATTTTACGGCTGGCAGGCCAAAAACGAGTACCGCTGCCGCCCGCCATGATGACTGCATGAAGCATGGAAATTCACTTTGATGATGGTCGTTGGAAGGAAGGTCGCTGCTTAGAACGGTCCGAGATTGTAATCAAAACCTTCTTCGATGCTTACCGGTCTTCCTGTTGTTCCATTTTTTGCTTCAGTAGGTCATACGCCTGTTGAAATTGGACAACGCCAGGTGCCAACTCTGCGGCTCGTTGCAACCGCCTTAGCGCCTTTTCGTAGTCGCCGCTGAGGTAGAGCGCTAATCCGTATCGGTTTTGAAGTTCTGCGTTATTCGGCGACAAATTTGCATCCCTTTCCAACAAAGGCAGTTCTTGTTGGCGGAGCTGCTTTGCCTTTGCCAACATTTGATCGACCTCCGAAGATGATCGAGACTTCTGGCTGGCCAAGTTGTCCAGCAGGGCTGCAAAATTGGTCCGAGGTCCGGCCGTCGTCGGCTCAACGCGGATCGCGGCTTGATAGGCATCCATCGCTGCGGAAAAATTACCGCGTTGTTCTTCCAGCATTGCCAAGGCCATGTGCGAACCAGATCGATCCGCAGTTAACGCCAACGATGGCAGGATTTCGTTATCGATGATCGGATCAATCTGCAAGATCTCTGTTCCTGTCAACGATCGATACAGGCCGCTGCTCATGATTGTGCGAGCAGTTTCCATTCGGACCAGGGCCGAATCGTCCTTCAAAAGCGGCAGCAATTTGGATCGCAGCGTGTTCGCATCGGTATTCCCTAACGCGGTAACCGCTGCGGCACGAAGCATTGGATCTTCATTGAGGTCATTAGCCAACTTTGCGATCGACTTAGCGGCCATCGTTAAGTTGACGCCCGCCGAGGCGACTTCTCGCAAGATCGATGCGCGAGCCATCGGGTGAACTCTCGCTGGATCAGTGGGTTCGGAAATCGCTAGGTTCAGCATTTGTTCCGTACTGCCAATTTCGCCACGACGAAACGCCACGATGGCTTCCGAGAAATGAGCTGGCGTCTGACGATCCTTGCCATACCATTTTTCGCAAGCGTCGTCACACCATTGATCTGTCTTTTGCACTGCCTCGCGAACCGCTTCGTTGCCTTGGTCCGCCAGCAGCAACCACCGCGCGTAATCTTCGCCCCGCAAAGACGCCTGATCATCGTTTGGCAATGCCGTTAGCTGGTCTTTGATATGACATTGACTGCACGCATTGGGGGTTCCGAGTTTGACCGACAAATCCGGCCGCGGTACTCGCAGTGAATGATCGCGACGTTTGTCATTGCCCATGTACGTTGTGTGTGGCATGTGGCAATTAACACATTTCGCTCCTTCGGTACCGATGGCGTGATGGTGATGCGACGGAACGTCGTACTTGCCCGCCGCATGTTGGTGGCAAGAAGTGCATGTTTTGTTGCCGGGATACTTTAGCTTCAACGAATGTGGATCGTGGCAATCTGTGCAGCGGATTCCCTTGTGATACATCCGACTTTGAATGAACGAACCATAAACGTAAACTTCGTCCTTAATCTGACCATCAGCGTGGTAGGTGTCAGCACGCATTGTTTCTAGTTGGTAGTGATTGCAGAACTCATTGCCAGCTTGAAAGTCACCTGTCAATTCAGCACGGCGACTGTGACAGGGGGCGCAGGTCTGTAATTGTGGTTCGACGCTTTCACTTTTGAGTTCCGCTAACCCATAACCGTGATGACGATCCCAAACCAGCGATCGGCTGTTAGCCAGTTCCAAATGCAAACTTGCTGGACCGTGGCAGGCTTCGCAGCTGACATCGATTTCGGAAAACGTGGTGTGGTACTGATTTTCAGCTGCGTTAAATCCCGTCTTTAGATCCGTCGAATGGCAGACCGCGCACATGGTTTGCCAGCGTTGGGCGATACCGGTCCAATGAAGCGGATCGCCGGGCTGCAATTTTTCTTTTACGTCTGGCGGGCGCAGGTAAAACCATTCTTTCGCGATCGTATCCCAACTGATCCGCAGGACTTGCACCCGGCCAATTTCATCGGGCCTCAATTCGGGATCGCGGTCCAGTTCGATCATGTACTGCTGCAAAGGCTCGACACCAAAAACATACTTAATCTCGAAGTCCTCCATTTCGCCGCTGGGGCCTTCGGTGTTGATCATGTACACGCCGTCGCGCCGAAACATTCGGCTGATGATGCCATCATGTTCCATCGTCGCATCGTCGAAATCTCCTAAGACGGTTTCGTCGGTCGCCAAGTCCATCGCCTTGTCATGGTGCGATCCTTCAAACGATTGAAACTCGCCTTGATGACATTCGATGCATGAATCGCGGCCGACGTACCGTGGTTCTAATTCAGCAGGCAGGACTGCTGGCAATGAAGTGTAAAAGTCGGCCACAACGACACCGGCCAAAATTAGACCGATCGCAAGAACGATGAACCCGCGACGGTTGGAAAGTTGCTTCATCGATTCGGGCTTTCGCCAGCGGTTAGCAACGCCCCCGCCTGACGCCTCATTGAAGCGACCAGCGATTTTGAAACATCATCGACAGAAATTTCTTCCAACATGCGAGCGGCACGCAGCAATTGTTCAGCAACCAAGGCACGCTGGGTCACTGCATTCGGCTTTGAAGCGTCTTCGCCTGAAAGAATCGGCTTGGGTAGCGATTGGGCATCCAACAGGCTGCCGTCGAGTACGCTACCTTGTCGTTGAATGACACCAAGCACATCTTCCAATACTCCATCACCTGTGGGTGCTGGCTGATTTCCCCGCAGCACATCGCGAATCTTTGACTGCGGCCCAGTGTTTGAATCCTTGACCTTGGATTTAGGCGGGTTGCCAACATCGACAATTTCCGGAACCGGGATGGGAGCTTGAGGCTGTTGGCCTGCCAATGGGTTGCCCGCGAATAAGAACGCCAACAGTACCATGAAGATGGGTAAAGAGCTAACAGCGTTCAGATTCATTCTGTATTTTCCGGACGTCGGGGCTGGACGGGGTCGGCAGGCTACGGCTAGCGACACACTATAAGTGGCGAGCAACGATTCAGCTTTACAATTTTTCTTTGAAATTTACAACGTTCTTCATGAATAGGTCTAAATCGAACCCGCCTTGGTATCAATCAGGCTTCCTGCACCCAACTCCGCTGGGCCGGATGATTTCAACGTGGACCGATCAAGGTCTGTACCGACTCGATTGGAACCTCGACGATTCGGTGACCTGCGGCGAGTGTTCCGCAGCTGGCCCCGAGCGTCAACTCGACGCCCTTTTGGCGGATTATTTCAATGACGGAATTGCGGATTTTGGATCGGTTCAAATCGATGAACGCGGGTGGACCGAACTGAGCACGCAGGTTTACCGAGAGTGTCGCAAAATCCCAGCTGGTAAAACGTCGACCTATAAAGAGCTTTCCCAATCGGTGGGGCGTCCAAAGGCCAGTCGCGCGATCGGCGGCGCGATGGCTCGAAATCGAATCCTCATCGTCATCCCCTGCCATCGCGTGATCGCATCGAATGGAAAGCTGCAAGGATTTAGCGCGCCTGGCGGGTTGCAGACCAAGCAGTCGCTATTGAATTTGGAACAATCCAACTTCGCATCCCCGCAGTTGAGCCAAATGCAGTTGAGTCAAATGCAGTTGAGCGACTTGAAGAGCCGGAAAACGTAATCTCACGCAAGAGCTGCAATTGATAGCAATCGCTCTTGTCAGAACTCGGCTTGCCGCCGACTGGGCCTCGCGATAGTTTGTCAATTGAGACACGGAAGTTTCATGCGCAATCGCTAGGGAGGGCAATGCTGTGGTACGACGTTGGCGAATTCGGTCGAAATTATACATCGCAGTTTCCTTACTGCTGGCGACCGTTCTACTGTTGGCATTTAGCGGCTTTTGGGGTCTTTATCGGTACCGCCAACTTGCCAATTCGCTCGTCACCCGTGCGATGGAAATTCCCTACGCTTACGATCTAAATCGTCATGCTTTAACCCTGTCTGAAATCGACACTCGTCGCGGTCAGATCAGTGCTCGCGAGGGCATGATTCAGTCATCGACGCTGGGCGACCCCATCTTTGACATCGCAAAGCTTGAAAGCGAACGATTTGATAACGCACTGGTTGACTTTCACGTAACGCTACAACGCTATGAAGCAGCGGCAAGTGAGCTAAACGAAACA
>CAYVAN010000034.1:5077-27609 GCA_964449225.1 uncultured Rhodopirellula sp. | reverse complement strand
TCGTCGGACATCCCACGCATCAACTTGTCGCGGGTGATTCCTGCGTTATTGACCAGGATATGAAGTCCACCGTGTTTCTTGTTGGCATCTTCGATCGCCGCTTTTGCTGCGTCGCGATCAGTCACGTCGCAGGACACGGCTTCGGCCTTGCCGCCGGCAGCTTCGATTTGCGCCACGGTATCGGCCAGCTTGTCAGCGTTGCGAGCCATGCAAACAACGGTCGCTTTGTTTGTGCCCAATGCGATCGCGACTGCTTTTCCTAGTCCCTGTGACGCGCCGGTAACGATGGCGATTTGACCTGACAGGTCGGTTGAAAGTGAAAGTTCCATGCTTGGTCAATCGTTATTGGAGATTAAAAAAATGTGTTCGAAACAATCAGCGGCATCGGCTTCCAGCCTGTGCATTCCTTCACCACAGGCTGGAAGCCTATGCCACCCCTGATTCCGCGGAATACTAGCCGTCACCAAATCCGTCGGTATCGGCTTTGCGATTGATTCGTTTCAAAGTTCCGCGCAGCACGCGTCCCGTGCCGACTTCCTCGAACCGATTGAATCCGTCATCCATCATTTGTCGCACCGAGGCTTCCCAGAGCACCGAACCGACGACTTGACGCGACAACAGATCGCGAATTTCGTCGGCCGAAGTATGAGGAGCCGCGTCGACATTGCTGTAGACCGGAATTTGCGTATCGGAAATCGTGATGTCATCGAGTGCCGCTTTCAGCGTTTCCACAGCCGGCTGCATGATCGGCGTGTGAAATGCACCGGCGACAGCCAGCGGAATTACCTTCATCGCACCGGCCTCGGTGGCAACGGGAATCAGTTTTTCAATCGCTGACTTGTGTCCTGAAACCGCGATATTGCCTGGGCACAGCAGGTTGGCTGGCTGCAAGACTTCATCGCCTTCGCGGCACTGGGCGCACAGACCCTGCAACGTCTCCAAGTCCAAACCCAAGACGCTGACCATGCCCGACTGGGCCGCATCCGACGCAGCCTGCATCGCTTGTCCACGTTTCTGGACCAGTCGCAAGGCATCGTCGAACTTCAAACCACCGGCAAAGCAAACGGCCGTGTATTCGCCAAGGCTCAAACCAGCAGCGGCACCAACCGAATCGACACGTTTGGGTTGCTCTGATTTCAAAACCGTCGCGGCTGCAATGCCGACGACGAACAACGCGGGCTGACAAAACTCTGTCGAGTTGAGTTTTTCGGTCGGACCGTTTTCGCAGATCGACCGCAGGTCATAACCTAAGACGTCGGCCGCTTCCGCGAACAAGTCGGCCGCAGATGAGTGGTTCTCGCAGAGCCAACGCCCCATGCCGAGTGCCTGGGCACCTTGGCCGGGAAAAAGAATGACTGAAGTGTTCATAAAAAATTAGGCCCGGCGTTAACCGAGCCTATTGCACTTGAAGTGTTCGAATTCTAAACGCCAAAGTCGTTAAGCCTCTTCAGGCTCAACCACAGTACGACCTTGGTAGTACCCGCATTTCGGGCAAACCGTGTGGGTTGGGACAGCACCGCTGCACTGTGGGCAGTAGCCGATCTGCTTTTTCTTGACGCGATCGTGGCTGCGGCGTTTGCCAGTTCGGCTATTGGAGTGTTTGCGTTTTGGGACGGCCATCGTCGGAGGTTCCGAAGGAGTCGCTAGAATTAGGAGTGGAGTGTTTTGGAGCGGCGTATGGTAGGAAACGACAGGTCGTTTCGTCAACCACTATCCGGCCCAGATTTTGCGGGGCTCCGGTTTCGAGCGCCCTTTCGTTGCAGTCCAGGCTTTCGCAGCTCAATCGGTTGGCGAATCGGCCAAAGGCTAGCCTCCAGACGATTCCGCCAATTTCTCGCCCACTGCCATGCCCATATTGACCCGGCTTGCCGCCAAAAACGCAAATTGCACGCGTTTTAGGCCTGCGTCGGATAATTCCTGCTGAATCTCCTCCAAGCTTGGCATCCGTCCAGCGACCGTCGCTAGGTCCAAACGCAGTGCTTCGACGGCTTCCGCTAAATGAGGTGCCGATGGACCTCGGAACAGGTCGATGACGACGACTCGCCCGCCCGGTGCCGTCGCCTCGACAGCTTTTTTAATCAGAATTTTAGCCGGTTCCGAACCCAAACAAGCGATCCGCTGAGCAATAAGTACCAGGTCAAACGATTCCGGCGGCAAGGAAGCATCCAATGGATCGCCTTCGATTGACGAGAAACGATCCGTCAATTCAATCGATTCGGCAGTCGATTTCGCCGCTTCAATCGCCGCCGGATCATCAACCACGGTCACGGTGGATTCCCCATCGCGGTGCGCCATCGCGCAACTCCAAACCGCCGATCCGCCACCTAGATCCAAAATCCGAACGCCTGGCTTTTGATTTTCGCCACCGATGTCCAGAATCTCCGCCGCCTGCATCGCCGACGCCGTATGAGCCCACTGGGTTGCGGCCAAATAGTGATGCTGGAATTTGTCATCATGATCGGACCGCTGCGTTTTGCCCTGCACCCGGTCAGCCAACTTTTCCCACAGCGAATCGCCCAGATCATCGTCGTACTGACAAAGCAAATGCCCGGCCCGCGACAATGCGTGATCGTTGTCATACTTTTCGACAATCCCCACCGCCATCAACGCATCGATCAACAAGGGCAACGACGATTCCTGCAGTTTCAAGTTTTCGACCAACTGCTCCATCGTCCGCTGCCCACCGCGAAGTTCGTCAATTAATCCAACTTTTCTAGCTGCACGAAGCAGGTGCGACGAAGCGTTGACCTGCATCAGGCCCTGATACTGTGCGAGGATGCGTTCTTGGGCAGTGGACATGATAAGAATCGATTCGATGAAATGGCAAAGCGAGCGTGCGTTGAACGCTCGTTATCGTGGTGTCTTTGATTCGTCGTGTCAATTTGCCAAGCCCAGGATCAACGGTGGCCCAGCGTTCCGCAGTCGGTGGTGATGATTTCAACCGCACAGCGTTCGGCCACGATCACACTATCCCGCCAAGCGATGAACATGGACGTCGTTTTTCCCCAGGTGCGATTGAGTTAAGTCGACCAGATGTTCGTGATGGGTGAACATGATCACTTGCGTTTGGGTGGACAACTGTGACAAGACTTTCATTGCCGCAACCGCACGGTCATTGTCGAGTTGTTGCAAACAATCATCCACGATCAAAGGCATGGGCTCACCTTGATCGCAGCGATGTTTCAGTGATGCCAAACGCATCGCCAAGTACAACGAATCGGCTGTTCCGTCACTCATGCTGGACGCTGGCACATCATCATTCCCATCGCGAACCCCATGCAAAACGGGATTGTCCTTGTCGTCGTAATCGACCTTCAAGCCGACGTAATCACCGCAAGTCAATTCACGGAAATAGCTTTCTGCGATCTTCAGCACTGGTTCCTGATTCTCGCCGCGATAATGTTCGATCGCACGTCGCAAAATCCCGCTCGCCAAACGTAGACGCACGTACTGTTCAGCATCATGTCCAATTTCACCTAATTGAGACGCCAGGGTCTGTGAAAGTTCAGACGCTTTTGTACCGCCGTCAATTTGTCGCATTCTTAGATTCAATTCCCCAAGTTCCAACGTTACGGTTTCGATCTCTTTTGCGACCCTGGTTCGCTGTCGCTGCGAATCTTCCAATTGTTCTTCCAATACGCCCGGCTGAGCGTCTTTGATTGAATCGATAAAGGATTCAATCGATTGGTCACGTGCTAAGCGTTTTAAGTCAACTTCGGCCTGCCGCAATCTTTCAGATACTTTTTGACGTAGCCGCGATTGCGTTTCAAATTCAGGCAATTGATCAGGCTGTTCGCATCCGGCCTCGCGACATAAATCGGTAATCAAGGCTTCTTGACGCTGCATTTCAGCTGATTCGTTTTCAAGCTCCGTCTTCTTCGCGTCAATCTGTTTGGATAATCGATTTCGCTGGGCTGCGTTCTCCGCTGCCGCGTCAACTCGCTTGCCAAGTGATTCGATCATCGGCGTGATTCGCTGCAATAACACGTGCGTGTCTTCAAATTCTAAATCGGGTTCTGCCTCGCCACCGTCGATCGCCTTGATTAATCGCACCACCGATTTACCGTAGGCAACGGTTTCATTTTCGATCGATGCCATTCGATGCAACAAGTCATCGCGTTCTTTTTTGATTGCACTTAGATCTTTGATCGCATCAAGCATCGGCACCACGTCATCGGGTGTGGGTGATGCGGAACTGAGTGATGCGGTTGCTGCATCCCATTGCGTTTGCCAGGCCTTCATGTCGTCGGTTCGCTTTGCCAGTAATGATTCCGCTTCCTGTAAATCAGCTTGCATACTTGCGATCCGTTGACTGATTGCATCGTAATCTCTTTGGCGTTTTTGTTCTTGGTCGGCCGTCGTTTTCGCCAAGTCGTACACCGCGAACAAGGATTCAGAATCATTTTCGCAAGACGAAACGTTGATGTCGTTTGGTGAAGACGGCAAAGCACCGCAAAGTTGTCTGACGGCCAGTTTGATTGCATCGTTTGCTTGTTGCACTTCGCTATCCAGATCGGCCAACGCGTCTGCTTGTTCGACCAAGTCTTGGTGGAGGCTGACCCAGTCTTTCATTGCAGTCGGTGATTTTGCGGTCACACCGATCGCCGACCAAAGGTCACGCCATTCTTGTTTGGTCTGTTCCAGCGAAGTCGTTTTGTCGTCAACTTCTTTCGCTGCCTGCGCATCTTTGGTCGTCAGTCTGCGGATGTTGACCATCATGGCTTCGCGCTGAGTGACCTCTTTTTGATGCAATCGCAATTGATCAACGATCTCGTCGGATCGTCTGACCCACTGGATCAGATCATCAACATCTACCTCTTCATCGCCTTGGGACAACCTTTCAAGTTGTTCATTGCGACGGGTGCGAGCTTGTTGCAGCGAAGCTGCCGAGGGCAGATGGTCGCCCGTTTCAACCGCTTGGTATTCAGCTTCGGCGTCCGCCAATTGGCTTTTTAGATCTTCACTATCACGAACCGAGACTTGAAGCTCCTCTTCACGGTCATCAAGTTGTTTGGTCAAAGTCTCGATCGATTTTTGATCGGGAAGAATGATGTTCACCCATTGCTGCATTGGCGTGTCCGTTCCTAAACGCTTGGAAATCGTTTCACATTTGGATTTCCGCAGATCTCGCTTTGTAATCGCATCGTTGAGTTTCTTGACCAGGATTGCAGGCGAATCCAATTCATTCAAAGCTCGAGCAAGTTTTGTTGATTGGTCAGCTTTTTCTAAAGACTTTAGCTCTTCGGTCGCTTTGGAAATGCGATCACTTAGCTTCGCAACCTGCCGCTTAGTATCGTCGCTGGTTGCGACCAGTTGCGCGTAACTGGCCGCCAATCGCCCTACTTTGTTTCGCTGGGTTTCGTTGAGCCGGAACTGATCGACCTGCGCGGTCAGGTCATCGCTGTCATTGTCCTGCCCATCAAATTCGTTTTTTGAATCGTGAGCCAAATCGGCGATCCGTTTGCGTAAATCCCGTTCCTGGCTGCTGAGCACCTTGGTCATGTATCCGGTTCGGTCAATTTCCCCTTTTTCGCGAACAGGCAACTCTTTTAACAACAGTTCGATCTCGGTGCGATGCTTCAGAACGATGTCGTCCTCGGCGATGGCTGCGAGTTGTTCCTGAAATTCTATAACAGCTTTTTCGAGTCGCGTGACGTTGTTGCTTGCGACAGACATCGAGGCGCTGACTTCACGGCGTCGATCGGAAAAGCTGTCTTCAAGAATTGCGGCGTTGGCGACCAAGCTGAACTCTTCAGTCGCCGAATGCCAAACTGGAATGATCGGCAATGCATCGATCTGGGCAGCCAACGCAGACCGTTTCTCAGATAGCGCCCCGCTTTCCTGTTTCAACCTTTCAAGCTCAGCTTTTTTCTCAGTGAGACTCTTTTCAAGTTCGGCGTATTCCGCCGGTGGCACCTGTGATTGTTTCAGAGCTTCGCGGGTTTCTTTGGAGACTTTTAACGCATCGGTAATCTTGGATTTCCCCTGCTTCTTCAGCAATGCGTCTTCTTCGGCACGCAATTCATCTTGCACTTTTTTCAAACGCCCAAGTCCCGCACCGGCTGCGAATAGCATCTCGCCCAATTCACCTTCGCCCTGCAAGATCATTCTGCCACCATCGACCAATTCATGGTGGTTGATCAAGAACTGAGTGCCAAAGGTTGCCTGGTCCACTCCGGCCAGCATTGATTCCAAGTTCGCGTCATCGATCGCTGACTTTCCGTCGGCTCCGTCCAGCACCGTTGCTTTACGTCCCTTCTTTCGAATGCAGTGCAAGGAAGTTTCTCCGTCACGAATCACTCCGCCAACGCGAAGTTTTTTCATCGGATGCAGATAATCATCCTTCGTCTGAACGGGAAACCCGTAGAGCCACGCGTCAATGGCTCGCATCGACGTGGATTTCCCGGATTCGTTCTTACCAACAATCATGTGGAAACGATTCGGGCCAGCGGAAAGGTCAATCGACACATCGGTCAAATGTCCAAACGCAATTAAATCCAAACGATCAATGTTCATTGAGTCAGTTCCCAAACCACGCTATTCGTGACAGTTTCAGTCCAGTTTCTGTAGCGGAAGTCGCCAAGACTTTCGGTTCAGCCGGGGCGATTTCTAACTGCCGAAACTCTTGGCGAGTTTCGCTATGAAACGTACGGCCTCTAAGCCCGCTGCTGTGTACTCTACCGTTAATGAGCCGGGAATCGCAGGGTGAGGTTGGGGACTTTGGCGTAGCGGAAGTCGCCAAGACTTTCGGTTCAGTCCGGGCGATTTCTCACTGCCGAAACTCTTGGCGAGTTTCGCTACGAAACGTACGGCCGGGTTTGGGGCTGCTAAAAGCATCGGTGTCGGCACCTGAATTGTCGGTCTGCTTTTCAAGCGGCTGACGAATGCTTGGCAGGAAATTGAATGCTCTCGTTGGGGAAAACCGAGCGACATTGTTGCGTTGGGGTCCGGCAAACGTGGCAAAAACTTCGTGCTGATCCGATTAAAACGATTTTGCATGCGTTGCTTTTGCGATCCGCAAAGTTTACGTGATTCGGTTTCCTTCGCACCCTTCTTTGTGAGCCAACTTTAAACCGGACGCAGACCGCTCCTGGTTTTTTGGCAATCGATGTTCGATCGCCCGGATGGAGCAACGTCCAGCCGGTCCGCCAAGAGTGGCCGGATCCATTTTCAAAATTTGTGATTCGCCGCTCGGCAATGACTGAGCTGTACTAAGCACCGTAACTGGGGAACCTAACATGACTCGAATTAACACCAACGTTTCGTCGCTCGTCGCTCAAAACCGACTTGCATCAAGCAACAAAGATTTGAACACCGCCCTGACTCGTCTTAGCACCGGACTTCGCATCAACAATGGGTCCGACGACCCAGCTGGTTTGATCGCGGCGGAAGCCTTGCGATCGGAAATCACCGGTCTGGGCAAAGCAATTACCAACACACAACGCGCCAGCCAAATCATCAGCACCGCTGACAGCGCCCTGGGCCAAGTCGGCAGCCTTTTGAACGACGTTCGCGGCTTGGTGGCTGAAGCCGCCAACAGCGGAGCACTTAGCGATGAAGAAGTCGCTGCGAATCAACTGCAAATCGACAGCTCATTGGAAGCCATCAACCGAATCGCTCAAACAACCACCTTCCAAGGACGTAAGTTGCTTGATGGTTCGCTGGACTATAACAGCACTGCTTCAAGTGTTAGCTCACTGGAAGACGTAGACATTTCCAAAGCTAAGCTCGGTACCGCTAGCAGCATTGACGTAAGTGTCGATATCCAGTCAGCCGCAGAAAAGGGATCGATCAGCCTGGCAGCAGACGCATTTGCTACTGGCACAACCGACGCGGTTGGAACCAGCGAAGTTGCCACCAAGACACTTTCCTTCGCAGTTGGCGGGGAAACCATCACCGTTCGCGGTGGTGCCGACTTGGAAAGCTTTACGCTGACACAAAATGATGCACTTGGTGCCACGGCCGCTGCGTCGGGATCCAGCACCGCAAGCGCAATCGATATTGAATTTGATGGCGACAGCAATCCTTCCACCGTCGCAGAAGTCCTGACAGCTCTCAATGGTATCGAAGGAGTTGTTGCAACTTCCGATGGCGATGGTTCCACTGCCGTTTCCGCTGCAGTCGCCACCGTCAGTGCAACCGATGGTGCTAACGTCGGTATCGAAGTCACCGCAGCGAACGAAGAAGCCGTTGCGATCACTTACACGCAAGGCACCGACGCTGATGTTGTTGCGACATTTGATGCAACCGCAAACACGTTGAACGTTGCACTGGGAACTACCTCAAGCAACAACACCTTGGCGAACATTGCCACTCAAATTGGTAACGAAACAGGCGTTACCGCAGCGATTGTCGACGACGCCGGTGATGCACTTGCTGGATTCGGTGACATCACTGTTTCGGGCACAGCTTTACCTGCCGACGTGACAGCAGAAAACGAAAAAGCTGGCCTGAAGGACGCACTCGTCTTCCAACTGAGCGGAACCAAGGGAGCGGAAACGTTTAACTTTGGTGCCGGAACGACCGAAGCACAAATCAAAGCTGCCGTCAACTTGGTCAGCGACTCCACCGGCGTGCTCGCTGATGATGCTGGCGGGTTGTCCTTCACCAGCGAAACTTACGGCAGCGACGCTTTGGTCAACGTCGAAGTCATTAGCGAAGGTGATGCAGGTACTTTCGGTGCAGGACTTTCCGCGAATCGTGCCACGGGCACCGACATTAAGGCTAGCGTCAATGGCGTTGAAGCAAGCGGCAAAGGAAACAGCCTTTCAATCAACACCTCTTCATTGGCGGTGAACTTGAAAGTCAGCGATGGAAGCACCACTGACTTTAACTTCCAAATCAGCGGTGGCGGAGCAACCTTCCAACTTGGACCAGGTGTTTCGAGCCAGCAACAAGCCAGCTTGGGCATCGGCAGCGTCAGCACTGGCAAACTGGGTGGTGCATCGGGACGCCTTTACGAATTGGGAACCGGACAATCCAAGAGCCTGACCAATGATGTCAACGGTGCTGCAAAGATCATCGATGAAGTCATCGGTAAGGTAACCGCACTTCGCGGTCGCTTAGGTGCATTCCAATCGACGACTTTGGAAAGCAACTTGGTCAGCTTGGGCGAATCTCGTACCAACTTGCAAGAAGCTGAAAGCTCGATTCGTGACGCCGACTTCGCTCAAGAATCGGCCAACCTGACACGAGCACAAATCCTGGTTCAGTCGGGCACGAACGTGCTCTCACTAGCCAACCAGAATCCACAAAACGCATTGGCACTGTTGGGCTAATCCCCAACTCGTTCCTAACGCGATTTTAATAGCGAAAGCCGGTTTGAGACCTTTGTCTCAAGCCGGCTTTTTTGCGTTGGCAATCAAAGAAAGAATGCTTTGTACACCCCTTTCGATGAAGTTTGCGGGCCATAGAAACTTTTCCGGTTGTAAAGATTGCTCATCTGGCCAATCAGGCACTTTGGCTTTTCTTGCCGTGTTGCCGGGGAAATTCACCTTCCAACCGCCGATCTCGATTAACGGATGACCTCGCTCTGAATACAGGGGCACGGCAAGACGCCGAATTCGTACGTCATCACCGGTCCGTCGCGGCCGGGCACGCCGGTTCGACCGCGATTCAAACAACGGAAGGTTAGAGACAATGACACGAATCAATACTAATGTCCCCTCACTGATTGCACAAAACCGTCTTCAGTCGAGTAACCAGGATCTTAATACAGCCCTGACGCGTCTTAGCACCGGTCTTCGGATCAACAGCGGTGCGGATGACCCGGCGGGTTTGATTGCGAGTGAAGCACTGCGATCGGAAATCACCAGCCTGGGTAAAGCGGTCAGTAACACCAACCGCGCCAGCCAGATCATCAGCACCGCCGACAGCGCCCTGGGTGAAGTCAGCAATCTTCTTAACGACATTCGTGGATTGGTCGTTGAAGCAGCCAACTCGGGTGCATTAAGCGACGAGGAAATTGCTGCTAACCAGTTGCAGATTGACAGTTCGCTTGAAGCGATCAACCGAATCGCTCAAACGACCACGTTCCAAGGTCGAAAGCTTCTTGACGGATCGTTGGATTTCCAAAGCACCGCTAGTAGTGTGGATTCGATCAGCGATATCAAAATTGATCAAGCCAACTTGGGTGCGACCGGTTCGATCAATGTTGACGTGACCGTAGCCGCTGCGGCTACCAAGGCCACCGTTAGCACTAACGGGATTCCCGCCTCTGCTACCGGCGTCGAATCATCAGGAACCATTTCGTTCGCAGCAGCTTCGCCTGATGCGGAAGCCGCCGGTTCGGTCACCTTTGGCGATGCGTTCAGCGTTGGTGCCGAAGCAACGGGCGCGATTACCTTTGGGAACGCCACGACACCTGACGGCGAGGCAGCCGGTACACTTGAATTAGGCAGCGGTGTCCAACTTGACATCACGGCTGTGGACGGTGGTGCTGCCGATGGTGCCATCGCCAACGACACGACCATCGTTGTCGCGACTCAATCATCCGGAACTTCAACGGCAAGTTTTGATGCGGCTAGCAACACGCTGACGCTGACTTTGACCGAAGGTGCCGATGCTGCAACCATCGCAACGGACATTGGAACCGGTCCTGACTTTACGGTCGCGGCCAATGTATCGTCAGCCAACACCGTTTTGGCCGCCGACGCTGGACCTTACACGACACCAGCCGGACCTGGCGATCCTGGTTACACGATCAACACGGCTGGAACTGACGCAACCGACGCCGCAACCGGCTTTACGCTTTCCGCAGTTGACGGCGGAACCGCTGACGGTTCGATCGGTGATGACGTTGCCATCAACTACTCGTCCGGTGCAACGACTGCGGCATCCTATGACGCCGCTTCTAACGAGTTGAATATCACGGTTGCCGACGGAGACACGATCAATGACATCTTCAACGCGATCAATGCTGACGTCGGTGCAACCTTCACAGCGTCGAACCTAAACAACGGCGACTACACTTACTCGACAGCCGACAATGGTACCGACCCCGCTGGAACGATTAGTGGCGGATCGAACCCTAATCTTCCCGGAACGTTCGACATCGAAGCGGTCAATGGCCAAGCTGCCGATGGTACCGCTGGCAACGGAGCCACACTCAACCTGGTCTCCGGCGCAACGACAGAGGCCGTCTTTGATGCCGACACCAACACCCTGAACATCACTGTTGCTGACGGAGCGACCGTTGATGACGTTGCTTCTGCCATCAACGCTGATGGGAACTTCCTGACTCGAAATGTTGCCAACGGAACTTCGGTTTTAGCGGCGACCGACTTGGGGGCGAATGATCCCTCGCTGATCGGCGGAACCGACACGTCAGCCAATGATGTCATCACGGTCAAGGCAGATGACGCATCTGCTTCATTCGACGGAACCACCATTACCGTCAACGCAGACAACTCGCTGGCTGCCGGAACCGCAACTGCATCGCTTGACACCGACGGCAACATTGTTGTCAACGTCAGTGACGTCGGTGATGTCGCCCTGGGCACCATCGCTGCCGAAATTGGAAAGTTGGATGGTTTCAGTGCTGAAGTGACCGCCACCGATGGTGACGGATCGATTAATGCAGCCGACATCGGCGCAGCAGCGACAACCGACTTTGCCGGTGGCGTCTTTGGTGGCGGCTTAAATGCTGACCTGGTCGTGCAAGTGCGAGGTTCCGAGGGTTCGGAAGTCTTCCAGTTTGAAAAAGGTGCTTCACTTGAAAGCATTGTTCAATCAATCAACCTGGTTTCTGACGCAACCGGAGTTAACGCGGTTGACGATAGCGGAACCTTAAAGCTGACCAGCACGAACTTCGGTTCGGACGCAGTGATCGACATTGAGGTGATCAGCGAAGGGGCAGGCGGTACCTTCAAGACCGGTCTGACCGCGAACACGGCAACGGGGTCCGATATCCGGGCGTCGGTTAACGGTATCACAGCGGATGGCGACGGGAACAGCTTCTCGATCAATACCTCAACGCTGGACATTAACCTAACGGTCAACGACGGCAGTTCCGACGACTTCACGTTCTCGATCAACGGTGGTGGTGCCAAGTTCCAACTTGGACCTGACGTCACCACGACTCAGCAAGCTCGGCTTGGTATCGCTAGCCTTTCAACGGGTCAACTTGGCGGAGCTTCGGGACGACTGTATGAACTGGGCAGCGGTCAGTCCAAGAGCCTAACCAACGATGTCGGCGGTGCAGCCAAAGTGATCGATGATGTGATCAGCAAGGTGACTGGGCTGCGAGGTCGATTGGGTGCGTTCCAGGCAACAACTCTGAACAGTAACTTGGTCAGCTTGAAAGAAACACAAGCGAACCTTCTGGAAGCAGAAAGCTCGATCCGTGACGCTGACTTCGCGCAGGAATCAGCCAATCTAACACGAGCTCAGATTCTGACTCAGTCCGGTACGAATGTGCTGTCACTGGCAAACCAGAACCCGCAGAACGTCTTGGCGTTGCTCGGGTAATCGATCGAAGGGTCAAGTTGATCTAACGTAAATCATAGAAGGCTGTCGAAGTTCGCTTCGTCAGCCTTCTTTTTTTAGTGCTTCGGCGTCGCCTTTGGTCAACCCGGTTGAGCGATAGAGACAGTTGATCCTGGATAGAAAACAGCCCATCTATCCAGTTGCAATGTCGCGGGCTTTTTTTAGATCCAGCTTGCCAGTCCCCAGAACCGGGATTGCATCGACCTGCATAAAACTGTCTTGCGCGGGGATGAACAGGTTTGGTAATCCGGCCTCTTGCAACTTGCTTCGTATTTCACTGATATCTTTCTGAGTTGGCACGTGCAGAACGACTAGACGTTCGCCCTTTTTAGCATCGGGCACTGCGGTCACGCAAACTCGCAGGGTTTCGTCTTCATCGCCTTCGACAAACAGCTTCGACAATTCTTCTTCGACACGCACGTGTGGGACCATCTCACCCGCAATTTTCGAGAACCGACTTTGGCGACCGGTGATGTGAATGAAACCTTGGTCGTCGATATTGGCGATGTCACCGGTCGAGTACCAACCGCCCTGAATCGCCTTCGCGGTCAACTCATCTTGGCCGGCGTACCCCTTCATAACATTCGGGCCAGTAATCATCAGCATGCCGTCTTGCCCAGCTGGCATTTCCTCGCCATTGTCCGTCGAAATGACACGTGCACAGATGCCGGGTAACGGTCGACCAACCGAACCTTCGTTCCGATCGGGTTGGTACTTTGCTGCCGACCGTGATGGCGGAATGTTGACTGACACCAGCGGGCTTAGTTCGGTCGCTCCGTAACCTTCGACCGGTCGGACACCAAACTTATTCTCGAAAGCATCGAACAAATCTGACGGCATTTTTTCAGCACCAACGACCGCAACATCTAAACTCGAAAATTGCTCTGGCGTGACGCGGCGCAAGTACCCACGCAGGAAGGTGGGTGTCGCAAGCAAGACAGTCACCTTGTATTTCCCTGACAACTTCCCCACTTGCTTTGCGTCAAGCGGGTTGAAGTGATAGACGGCTCTTGGTCCCAACGTCATTGCCGACCACAGCGTGACCGTGTAGCCAAAGGAGTGGAAGAATGGCAGGATTCCAAGCACCGTGTCGGATGTGTCAAGATGGACCGCTCGCTCGATCGCCTCCACGTTATGACTAACACTTGCACCTGATAAAAGAACGCCTTTGGGCATGCCGGTCGAACCGCTGGTGAAAATGACCGTCATCAAATCATCGGCATCGATTTTAGAAGTCCCCAGGATTCGATCTAACAAAAACGCGGGCACCAAGACGGCTTGAAATGCGGCAATCGCTTTATCTAGCTTGCTGACCTTGTCTTTCAAGCTTTCCAACAGCACAACTTCGTCGTCGAGTTCCAGATCCAATTTACTCAAAAGCCGCTCGCTGGTTAAAATGTGCTTGACACCCACGCTTCGGTTGCAGTGGTTCAACACGTCGCTTCCAGCGGTGTAGTTCAAGTTGGCGGAAATTCGCCGGTCGATTGCAAGGGCTACGTTCACGATCACCCCCGCCACGCTGGGCGGCAATAACACCGCAACGTAACGTTCGTCTTTGCCAAGCACTTCGCGTCTTAGCACTCGGCGAATCGCCAATGTGCGGATCAGCATTTCGCGACCGCTGACTTCGTTGCCCATCGAATCGGCTGCCTGCATTTGCCCGCCTCGCTTTCGCCAAACTCGCACAATTCGACGTGCCAGGATTGGGAATTCACGTCTGGCATCAATCGTCGCGGTCGCACCCAATGCATGAACCTTGCTGCGGATGTGTTCCAAGGGCGTCGTTCGTGGTAACGGTTCGCCGATGTACAGCGTCAGCGTGCGGCGAAATTGGGTGGGCCATTTGAAGAAGAACTTACCGCCGGAAAAGCTGAAAATGCTGCCCCACATACCGTGCATCCATACCGGCACGATTACTGAATCAGTTTTCTGTACAAATTTACGAAGCCCCGGCTTGAAGGCCTGCAATTGACCGGTCCTGGTCAGCGTACCTTCGGGGAATAGACCGATAACATCGCCCTTGTTTAGTCCATCGCGCGCATCCAGGATCGCCCGCATGATCGACTTGGGGCCCGACATCATGTAGATCGTGTCAAAGGCATCGCCGAGGTACTTTCCCAGCCCTGAAGTAAAGTTCGCGCCATCGACGACAAAACGAACATTCCGAGGCAGCATCCACAAAATTAAAATCCCATCAATCCACGAAACATGGTTCGCTGCCACCACGCAACCGCCTTCCTTGGGCAAGTTTTCTAGCCCAACGATTCGTTTGCGATATAACAAGCCCAAGACGATTTTGAACGGTAGCCGAACAAAACGACGAGGGTGAAACACGGCCATCCAGGACAAGCCGACGATCGCGATTGCCAAAATCGCAAAGATCCATTGCCAAAGCGTCACAGGTTAGGTTCCAAAACAAAGAGGTGGTTTCAATTGGGGGAGCCAATAAGTTATCCGATTTGCCGCTGGGTCGCGTGGTCAACTTATTCCGGGGAAATCGTTATGTTGTAACCAAACCAGCCGATCACCTCGCCCGCGATCCGCAGGGCATCATTGGAGCCATGAAGATGGATTTCTACAGTACGCATCAGATCAAGCCAGGCGACAAGGTCGATTTAAAGTCGATCGAGACTAAAAGTCGCGGTTCGTTTGACGATAAGAACGACGCCAAAGCGTTTACCTCAAAGACCAATGAAGCGATTCGAGATCTGCAATACCGCATGTTTGTCGAAGGCAAGCAATCACTCCTGGTGGTGTTGCAGGCTCCCGACGCGGCCGGAAAGGATGGACTAATTAGAAAGGTTCTTGGGCAAATGAATCCGCAGGGATGTCGAACCTTCCCTTTTAAAGTGCCCAGCAAGGAAGAAGCTGCTCACGATTTCTTGTGGCGAATTCACAAAGCGACACCCGCAAAGGGAATGGTATCGGTTTTTAATCGCTCGCACTACGAAGACGTCCTGGTCGTACGTGTCGAAGACCTCGTGCCCAAACAGGTTTGGAGCAAGCGTTACGAGATCATCAATCACTTCGAGGCAAATTTGGCTGCGGCGGGCACTCGGATCTTAAAGTTCTACCTCCATATCAGCCCCGAAGAACAGCTAGAAAGGTTTGGGAAACGGCTCGAGAATCCAGAGAAACACTGGAAGCTGAACACCGGTGACTATGCTGCTAGAAAAAAATGGGGCGACTACCGTCAAGCCTACGAGCAGGCAATCCAGCAGTGCAGCACCGAACACGCACCCTGGTTCGTAATCCCCGCCGACCACAAATGGTATCGCGACGCATCCGTTGCCGGAATTGTCCACCAGACCTTGCAAGACATGGATCCACAAATGCCGCCGGTGGATGTCGATTTGGACGAAGTGCGAGGGTTGTACGAAAGCGAATTGGCGAAACAGAAACGTTGATTGCACCGACATCGAAAGGGAAATAAGTCTCGTGAAACCATCCGCGGGGAAAACTCATTCGCCCGGCTGAAGTCGTCCCATCAATTCGCCGGTTGCCTGTTCGATCCACTCTTGCAGTTCAGATTCACTCTCTAAGTTCACGACCGCATCTTCGCCCGACAATTCCTTGGGCATTTTGGTCATCAACATTGACAACTCTTCTTTGACCCAATCGCTTGTGAGTGATTGATCTTCGTCGGGGAATAATTCGCCGGTTGAAACGCCGCTGCTTTTCGATCCATTTTTGAGTTCATCCACCACAGCGGTCACGCTCGCAATTGCTCCTTGATCGACTTGGCCCGCCGAACGGTTGGATTGAGATTGCTTTGGCTGGCTGGTGCGAAGCTTGAACTTTTCCAACCAGACCTGGCCTCCGCCGGTATTGATCGAAACGCTTCGCAGAGAGGCTTCGATAGATTCGTATTGACGGCCTAGCTTGCGATGCATTTCAGTCATTCCGGTTACTTCGACGCGAGGAACCAGCAATCGGTCGTCGACTTCTTCTAGCTTGCTCTCTAGCCAGCTCTCGTAGCGATCAGCAATGTCATCGACTCGCGTTGCATCTGCGGCGTCAATGCGGCAACGTTCGAATCGTACGACGTCGAGCGGGTGAAACGTACGAGTTGTTTCACCGCGAGCATCAATGTCGATGATCACACAGCCCTTTGCACCGGGTTCATTGATCTTGCGACCTTGGACATTGCCGCTGAAAACGACCGGTGCGGTTCCTGTGATCTGATGTTCGCCACGCTGGTGAATGTGTCCAAGTGCCCAGTAATCGTATTCAAAGTCGGCTAGTTGTTGCGGCGTGCAAGGCGCGTAGGCGGTGTGTCCTTCAAATCCTGTCAACGAAGTGTGCAACAACCCGAGGTTGAATTGTCCGCTGAGGGGTTGCGGGTAGTCTTTGACTAGGTCACCGCGTTCGTGTTGTTTTCGATAAGAACGTCCATGCACCGCGACTGCCAGACCATCAAAATCAAATTCGCGAGTATCGACCGACTTTTCACTTAGCATGACTTCGCTGCCGTCGGGGTTCCTTGGCAATCGAAGGTTAAGCGTCATCTTGTTGAACGCGTCGTGGTTGCCGCGAATCACAACGATCGGGATTCCGGCATCAATCAAACGACGTGCTTGCGAAACGAAAAACAGTCCGGTGTTTTGGTCAGGCCAATCACCGTCATACAGGTCCCCCGCAATGACAACCAAGTCAACGTCCTGATCCATGGCGAGTTGAACCATATTTTCAAGCGCACGCCTGGACGCACCACGGATCTGATCCGCCGGTGCGTCTTCGTACTTGGTTAGATTGCGCAGCGGCGAATCCAAATGGATGTCAGCAGCGTGCAAGATTTTGTGGTTGGGCATTGAGTTGAAAATCGAGTGGTTGGGGGCAATTCCCTACTGCATTTATTTATGCTGCATTCATTTCTGCTGCGTTCAATTCTGCTGCGTCCAATTCGGATCCCCAATCTCCCACAACACCGTCTCCGGCTGTGTCGGGTCTTCGTCGCATCCCAACGCATGAAAAACCAGCGATGCAGCTGTCTTGGTGTTGTACTGGGCTTTGCGAGCGGGTGGAATCACCATGTGCAGCGACTGCCTTGCTCGGGTCATCGCGACATACATCAAGCACATCGCTTCGGTCATCGAAGACGACGTTGCCGCACCGAACGCCTGTTGCCAATCCTTGCTCAAGAAATGCCAATGGCTGCTGCCGACGTAGCGGGTCAGCCCGGTGGGCGGTTGATAGGGGGATGCCACCATTGCGACTGGTTTGGTGCTGGGCCGAACTAGGTCACTTTCCAATTGAGGCAAGATCACGCTGTCAAATTCAAGCCCCTTGGATTGGTGAACCGTCATCACGCGAACCGGAGCCGTTTGAGGCCGTTCGACCCGTTTTTCACGAACCATTCGCACAAAGTCGCGAAGACGGGGTGCAGGATTCGTTGCGTATTGAATTGCCAATCGGGTCAATTGCTTCAATCGCATGGTGTCACGTTCATCGCAAATCGGTGCCAAGCGAGATGCCAAGAACTCCACCGTTTCAGCGATTCCGTATTCGTCGGTCATTGATCGAACCCAATCAGGACCAAAGCCTTGTATTTCAATCAAAGGCGTGCTGTTTGCGTGCAGCGACCATCGCTTGTCGAGCGGATGTTCGGCCATCATCAAGCTGGACAAAATAATTTCTACTGCGGCGGAGTCGGTCAATGGATTACCGCCTTCTTGCGAAACATCGACTTTCATTTGTTCGAGCAAATAAATCATCTCGGCCACACCTTGATTGGTGCGAGTCAGAATGCCGACATTTTTATCCGGAGCCGTGTCAACAAGATCCTTGGCAATGATCGCTGCGTCTTCAAAACAGGTTTGACGCTTTTCATCCGGCCCGCCATCGCTGGCTCGCGATGTCACCAATCGAGCATGGCCCGGAAGTGTCTTTCTTGCTGTTTCATGCATCGGAAAACAGCTGGCAAACTGCAGGATCGCATTGGCCTGGTAGGATGATTTATCAGCTCGATTCGATGGATCAGCATCGGTCACGATTGGGTGTCTGGACAACCGAGGGAAGATCGCGTTGACGGCTTCCATGATGATAGGACTGCTTCGGAAGCTTTGGTTTTGGCTGACCTCTTCCACCTCCGGCATTTCCTTTGCCACGGCGTCAAAGATCTCGGCAACACCGCCACGCCAACCGTAAATCGCCTGCTTGGTATCACCGACGCAAAAAAACGATCTAGGAACCGCACGGTCCGCGTCAGCAGCTGCTGAACTAGCGGTTTCGGACGCGCAGGCCAACGCCAACGGACGCAGCACTTGCCATTGGATCGGTGAGGTGTCTTGAAATTCATCCAACAGCAGGTGATCAACTGCACCGTCCATTCTGATCGACAAAGCTCGTTCATCCAGATTGGCAAACTGGTTGGCCAAGCGGATTGAAACATCATCGAATCCAAGTGCACGTTTGGCCTGTTTGAGTGAATTGATTTGAAAGTCGTACGTTTGCAGCACGCTGCCAGTCGCTTCGTTTTGAGCTTTCAGCAGTCGAAGCATTTCGCTGCGTGCGATCGAGTACAAAACGCCGAAAGCGTCTTCGAGCCCATCAGGAAACAATGATCGACCGAACTTGATCGGATCACCGCTTAATTTCGACTTTGCGATATTCGCGATCAGCGTTTCGCCATCTAGGCAGGCGAATTCACGTGACTCTAAAGCCGACCCCATCTTTTCCAGTTTCGCCTTCAATGTCTTTTGCTTGGGTGTCGCGGTCAGCATTTCGCCGGCGGCCTTGGTGATCGCCGCCGATTCAGGCAACTTCGGGGCAGCCAACTTGGCCCAGGCCTTCTTGTCGGCTTGGCGTTGGATTGCGTAGGCCGTTTCGACGACGTTCATCAGCTCGCGCGTCACGCTGCGTTTAACTTCCCCTTTACCCAGCATCGAGAGTAGCGAAATGATTTCGCCGCGATCGAGACTGGCGATGGTCTGGTCGATCGCACGTTCCCGCATCCAACCCTCTTCGATCTCGTCGGTCAATCGCCACGCGGGCGGAAGGTTCAATTCAAACGGAAAGGACCGAGCGATTTGTGCGAACAGCGAATCAAGCGTACAAATTCTTAATCGATGAATATTTCGCAACAACAAGTCCAACAATTTTAAGCATGCACTGCGGGGCAACGTCGGCAAACCCACTTGGCTGCGAAGACTTTCTAGGGAACCTTCGTTGTCCTCTGCATCGGCGGCCTTGGCTAGCGAAACGAGTACGCGTGACAGGATTTCACCGGCAGCTTTACGAGTAAACGTCGTCGCCAAAATGGTCTCCGGTGCGGCACCTTGCAGCAGGATCCGCAACAAGCGCGCGGTGAGTTGGTATGTCTTCCCACTTCCGGCGGATGCACGAACCAGCGTCGGTCGCAATTCGCCAAGCGAACTGACGTCAAGATCAGCTGGCAAATCATCCGCTGCTGAAGACTCGGAGGCCTGCTCTTCTGCCCATTGCAGCAGCGATTGGTTGATATCGCTCATTCGCTTGCTCCTGATCCCACGGTGTCAAGAATTCCGCCTGCGATTCCTTCTTGCAGGATCATTGCATAGTCATCGAACTCAACTCGCTTGTCAGTTGGCTCGAACTCTTCGCGGAGGACGCATCGCACACACTCGCGAATTTTCTCCTCCGCTTCGAGCATTTGCTCTTCGCTAAATGTCGCGAGATTGATTTTCGTTTCGGCGTCTTTGTCGCTAACGTTGAAGTACCCCAATTCAACCTCCTGTGGTGGTGCATCAATGCCCAAGTAAGGCACCATCATTCGATAAAGCGGTAATTGCAGGTCAACCCAAGTCAGAACACCGTCCAGCTTCTTTAAGTGTTTTTTATCGGGTGGATGGCCGTGTGTTTTGTAGTCAAGAATCGCCCAGCGGTTGGTTTCCGCGTGATAGTCGATGCGATCAAACCGCCCACGCAGTCCAACCGATCCTTCATCAACGGTAACCGCCGCACCGCTTTTTTCGTCCACCGACGCCTCAGTGGCATGGATCGTCCACCCCTGGGCAATGCGTTCGGCTTGCCGCGCCGCGACGGTCGCAAGCCGTCGCTCGGCCTGGGTAATTTGCAGCAGAACAGCTGCGGAAACATCACTACCGAAATGTTTGTCGGCGTAGTCGTGCAAATGCTCAATCAATGCGGCTTCAATCTTCGATGCATTGGTTTCGTTTTTATCGCTCGACTGCCCAAATGTTTCCAAGGCCCCGTGGACAAGATCGCCAAACTGGTTGGCCGCTAATTCACGACCTTCATCGTCAATCGGTTTGATCCTCAAAACATGCCGCAGGTAAAACCGGTAAGGGCAGGTCAAATAATCTTTGAATGCGGTGACACTCATCCTATTAACGATTTGCTGACCGCCTGACGCTGGGAATCTAGGAATGGCGATGTTCGTTTTCTCTGGACCGGCATCCCAGCGATGCGGCACCGTCGGCAAGGATCGACTGCCTTCCAGTAGATAACGAACCCGGCGGGCTGAATCCGGTTTGGGTGCTGCCGCAATCAAACGGCTTGGAGGCGTGGGGGATCCGTCAGCACCGATTCTGCCAACAATGAAGTGAACCTTATCACGAACCGACAACATCAGGTGCATCGCGTAGACATCACGAGCGTAGCGGCGGTGATTGTCCGTCATGCGAAGTGAGCTGCGGATCGATCCAGGCAAGAAGGGGTCGCTGGTGGTCGCCGCTGGTACAAAGGGATGGTTCAAACCAATCACCGAAAGCGAATCGGCGTCATCGAGTGATAAGTCCAACCAACCAACGACCTCGATTGCGTTCGGCGGCGGTGTACCGACCACACGCAGGTCCGCCAAGCGACCCGCCATCATCTCAATGGCCACCCCACCGGAAACCGCGAAATCGAGTCCTTTGTTGAGCGATGCAAATCGGGTCAGGATTTTGTCAGCGGCATTTATCGCCATCGATGCACGAATCGTGATCGCTTGGCTCTCCGCACCATCTGCGTCTGATTCGTGGGAATGATGCATGCTGTCGAGCCACTTGCTGATGATTTTGCACCAATGGCTCAGCGTTTGATCTTTTGCATCGAATACTGAAAGCCATTTCTGCACCCATTGGGTAACCTCAATCGCTAGCGGGTACCTCTTGATCGCTTCAGGGGGAAGCTTGCCGGATATTTTGCGAGGATAATGATTGGCCAGCAATTGATCGAATTGGCCAAGCCATTCCGATGACTCCTCAACGGGTAAGTTCTCGGTGATTGCACGACTGACATGCGAATGTCGCACGAGTGCTGCGAGCGATTGCCATGTGTCCGCCTGCAAATGAGTTGCGGTCAGATCGAACAGCCGACCAATGGACGTTGATGCAACCGTCCATCCAATCGCACGAAATGTTGCATGCCCCGCGCCGCGTAGTTCCATTTCCACCGGGCCAACGTGCGTTTCATCCGTGACACCTATGATGGCCCGATCGTTCGTGGCAGACGAGTTGTTGTGTTCTTGGGTGCAAGATTCGTCGCCTTTTCCTTTGGAGAATTGGCTAACTGACTGCACCGCTGCAATCGCCTGGTCGGAAATATCACCGGCCGGTAACAGGTTTTCATCTCGAAGCGGCAGTTCATGGTCAATCCAGGCGGATGTTTTGACGCATCCGAATGGGTCAAAACGGGCCGCTTCCGAATCTGGTGCGGCGACCAGTGCGACGACATCGCCATTCAAGCCACCCAGCATCCTCAGCAGCATATCGCTGATGTCACTCGTGCCAATCAGCACGACGGTTTGATCGCTGTTGCATCGATTTTGCTCGATTGCTTCGGCGCGGGCAAAGTCAGGATCGGTCAAACCAACCCGATCAAGTTCGCGACCGTATCGGTCTGAAAGTTCAGCTAACATCCGCCAGCGATGCGTTTCCGATTCGGTCTCAGTCTTTTGCGCGACATCTTCAAACTTCAAGTTGTTCGACGCCAGATCTTCATGAAGCCTGCGAACCGTGCCTGCTAATTCCAACCACGGTGCGATCGGATCGCGCGGCGGCAAGTTTGGAAGTAGCGACGTCATTGCCTCGGGGTCGGCATCGCGCATGACGCACGCCCAGGCG
>CAYVAN010000034.1:1806-5067 GCA_964449225.1 uncultured Rhodopirellula sp. | reverse complement strand
CGAGTGTCTGCTCGAATTCAATCGCAGCGGGTTTATTCGAATCATAAAGCTGTTCTGGCAATTCACCGACGGTGATGAACTTCGGTGGCTGATAACCAGATTTTGAGGCAGCCGCTAATTCAGAAATCAGCGTGCTTAGTCGGTTGGAACTGCGTGCAGTCGGCAGGACGCATAGCAAGCTAGAAAGATCCCAGGTCTGGCCTGCCGAGTATTTTTTGATCAACGCGTTCGCGGCCATGGGCAAGACCGGCCTGTCCCAGCCCAAATAAATCGTTTCACGAAGATATTGTTTCACGATTAGCTTTCTACGTTGGTTACGGAATTCATTCGTTTAGCCACGTGCCCCGCGGGCCGCGCGTTCGCTCTGGCATGGACGCGCGGCCCGCAGGGCACGCGGCTAATCGACCAAATGCGAACCAATAACATCGCAAACGGTCGTGACACGTCAGGTCAAAACACAGCTTCAAATTGTCCGTTGGCAGTTTCACGACAACAACCCGTGAGAAAATTTGCGGCTTGTCTTGAATGTTATGGCAAACTTTGCCGATAACTCGCATTAGGTGTCTGATCAGAATGGCCCGTGCGCATGGAGGCGCACCACAATGATCCTCTGGACTGTAAAACTAATTGGCATGATTCGGCGAGCAATCGCTGGTCGTAAGTACCCGTATCAACTGGCGTGGGCCGTTGCATTTGGCATATTGCTGGGCATCGTCCCGCATGGCAATTTGCTGGCGATTTGTTTGTTGGTGGTCGTGTTGTCGCTGCGATTGAATCACGCGATGGCGGCATTGACTGCGATCGGTGCTTCGTTTCTAGCAACCAAACTAGACCCGGTTTCGCATTTTGTTGGCGACTATTTATTGACGCAGCCAAAGTTCGCTAGCGTCGCCGAAACCGCTTGGGCATTGCCCATGATGCCTTGGACAGATTTGAACAATACTGTCGTGCTTGGCAGCCTGACCATTGGACTGGTTGCGTTGTTGCCAGTGTTCCTGATCACGTATCCCGTCTTTCGTTTTCTCGCGCCCGCTAAAATTTCGGACGAAGAAGTCCAGCAAAGCCACAGCGAAGCGAATCGATCGAATCAGTCAAGGAAGACCATCATTGTTGATGGTGGCCAACGACGTGTGCCAGCTCCAAAACGTGATTCATCGCGTCAGCCATCCAACACTCCGTCGGGCTATCAAGTTGGCGACCAGACAAGCGAACCGATTCAGTTTGTCGAGGTGCATCCGGTTCACTCGGCACCACCGCAAAACCACGCCGCCGTCGAGACACGAATAGACGTCATTCGCATGAAGGAACAATCCTCAGCACAAGCCGCTGGTGCCGCTCCTGAAGCAAGCGACGTTGATCAAACCAATCCAAACCAACCGATGGACGAAGCGCTCAACTATTTGCTTCGTCAATTGCGCGACTCGCAATCAAGGAACGCAGCATGATTCGCTGGACATTTGTAATGACGCGATTGATCGTGGTTGTAGCGATCATCGCCCTGTTGTGCTTGGGACTTGGACCGGTCGCCAGCTACGTGACCGTACGTGGAATCGAACAAGCGACCGGTGCAAAGGTTGAAATCGAAAAAGCAACCGTGGGGCTGTTCCCGCCAAGCGTCCACTACTCGGGCGTGCAGGTTGCCGATCCACGCGACGACAAGGCGATGCGAGACGCCGTGGCCGCCGACTCAATCGAGTTCGTGATCGATGGTGCTGCGTTGATGCAACGTCGTTGGGTTGCCCGAACCGGTTCAATTACTGGCCTAAAGATCGGTAGTGATCGCCAATCGTCTGGTCACTTGGATCCAGAGTTTGAAGTCGAAACTGATCAGTCCGGTCCGTCGATGTTAGACCGTCTTGTTGGTGGAGCTGGCGACCAGATTTCTGATACCGCCGATGCCGTCGTTGACGATCTAGAGACTTTGAAACGAAGCAAGGAAATTCGCAGTCGCTGGGAAAATCAGTACGACAGTTTGACTGTGCGTGCCAGAGAGCTGGAACAAAAGATTCGTGTTATTCGCGATCGGGCACGCGGGATCGATAACCCGTTGCGGGATTGGCAAGAGTTGGAAAGAACACTCACCGAGGCCCGTGAGGCTCGTGATGAATTGGTGTCGGTCCGTCAAACACTCGATGACTTGCCAGGAAGATTACAAACGGATTTGGCGTCGCTTGAAGAAGCAAAGCAGATCGACATGGCCAAGGTTGACCAGTACGTTCCCGGCGACCTGACCGGTGCCGGTGAATTTGGCGTGGACATCATCGCCAAGTCGGTGCGAGACCAGATCGCGAAGGTAAAATCTTACCTGGACGGCGGCAAGACCTTAGCCAACTACACGGTCGTCGCACCTGATGCCGAACGAACCCGTGGAGTTGATCACGATTTAACGCCGCTCGATCGCCCTCAATTCATGATCCGTCGCTGTGAAATCGGCGGGATGATGCGAGCCGGGGGTGACATCTATGCAATGACCGGTGTGGTCGAAAACATGACGCCCACCCCCGCGATTTTGGTTGAGCCTACTCGAGCTCGTTTGAGCTTAGAAGGCAAAGAATCCATACGAGTTGAGTACGTTCGCGATCGTCGCAGCGGTGCGAATGTGGACTTGATGACCCTGCACTGGCCAGAAATGCAAGCCGAGAAAATGCGGCTTGGTGGCAACAGTTCCTCAGCACTGGCCGTCAATGGTGGGCGACGTGAACTGTGGATTCAGGTGCGGACCGAAGGTGACCTTGTCGAAGGTCGAATGGTCAGCAAGCAAACCGGAGTCCAAATGGATCTGAATGTCGAATCAAAGTATGCTGATTCCGCTGGTGTGCAAACGCTGCGTGACAGCTTGGCATCGGTGGATCGAATCGAAATTGATGCAAATTTCAAAGGCACGTGGAAAAAGCTGGATCTGGATTTGAACACGAATCTTGGCCAAGTGCTTCGTCGAGCTGGCGAGGATGCGATGGCGAATCAAATGCGAGAATCCAAAGCCAAGCTGGCTGCGAAGGTCAACAGGGTTCACGCCGAACAGACGATGGAGCTTCGCAAATGGTTGGGCGAACAAGCGGGCGAGGCACGCACTTTGCTAACCAGTGCAGACAAGTCAATTGCTGAGATGAGCAGTAAAGTGTTGACCGAAGTTGGTGACGCTGAGGAATTGCTCGGCAGTCGACTTCGAAGCGCTGTGATGGGTAAGTTGCGGTAAGGCAGTGGGCCGAACGCTCCGCCGGCGGGATAGTGAAATACCCCCCCCCCCCCCGTGGGCCCCCA
>CAYVAN010000034.1:0-1796 GCA_964449225.1 uncultured Rhodopirellula sp. | reverse complement strand
TCCCGACCCAGGAGCGTTCGGCCACATTGGTTAAACAAGCGGCTTCACAAACCCCAGGTGCAGTTCGCAGTGACGGCACTGCAGGTCGTCGTGTTGTTGCCTTGTCATGTTCCCGAAGAAGACATGTTTTAGGATTGGGCCGGTCGACTGGTATCGGCCAACCGCTTGTCGAAAGTGATCGAGGCCTTGGGCGACATCGACGTCCTCGGTCGGCCAAAACACGTCCTGAGCTTTCGGTGGTAATTTGAATCCTGGCTTTGGCTTGCCATTCAAAATGATTGGTCGCATGATCCTCGCAAATATCCTCATGGGAAGCGACGGTTTGAACGGGATCTCTGTGTAGCCGCTGACGATATCAAACGTCCTCGCAAGGTGTTCCAGGATTTGACCAAAACTGTATTGGCCGACCGTCGTAACTTCCATGCTGGCCAACCGGTCCACTTCGGCAACTGCTTCTTCTAGACGATCAAAATGGAGTGGGCGTAGATCGGAGTTTGACATGTGTGAATCGACTATTTTTCAGGTTGCGAGACGCAGACATTGGATAACTTTCCAATGCCATCGATTTCGACGACGCAATGGTCATCGTGTTTCAAAAATACTGGCGGGTTTCTTGCGGCTCCGACGCCGGGTGGTGTTCCTGTGAAAATCAAATCGCCCGGCTTCAGCGTCATAAACGATGAAAGATGACTGATTAGGCTGGGGATGTCAAAGATCAATTGATCCGTAGTGCTGTCTTGTACGGTTTCATCGTTTAAGTGCATGCGAACGCGCACATTACCCGGGTCGCTAATCTCATCTTTGGTGACAACACAGGGGCCTACCGGTGCGAACGTGTCAAACGTCTTGCCCAGCAACCATTGACCCCCGGGACGACCTTTTTGCCAATCGCGCGCCGACACATCATGGCCGCAGGTGTAACCAAACACAAAGTCCATCGCTTCGTCCGTTGAGACATTGCGGGCCGACTTACCAATCACAACAACTAGTTCGGCTTCGTAGTCCACGTTTTTGGAAATGGCTGGTAATGCAATCTGCCCTCCGTGCCCAAGCAACGCTGAATTGAACTTGCTAAACACGACGGGCAATGTTGGGATTTCGGAGCCCGTTTCGATCGCATGGTCGCGATAGTTCAGCCCAATGCAAAGGATCTTTTCGGGGGCGGGAACCGGTGGAAGCAATTGGTCCGGGATCGGTTGCCAAGAAGCGTCTTGGGTCACGATTGGACCACTGAAGTAATCATCGTCTGACAACGTGATTAATTGAACGCCCCTCGATGGATCATAAAAAGCGGTTACAGGCGATCCATCAACAAGAAAACGGCATAGCTTCACTGGGTCGGATCCAATTCAGAGGTGGGTTGCTGCAACGATTCGCTATCGATGCTTTCAGATTCAATGACCACCGGTTTTCGTTTGGCTTGTTGGATGTTCAGGTAAACCAAAAAACCAATCACCGGAATCCCCAAGATCATCAAAACGATCAAGACAGCTCGGAAAACACTGGACTTCAAATGGTCGCTAGACACGGCATCGCGTTGGTTAGTCGGGGACGATGGATGAGAAATGCTGGCGTCGCTGCACGAGTGTAACAAAGTCTAACCGAGCTTGTCTCAAGCTCGGTCGAGCCTCGTTTGCGAACATGCTAAAACGTTTGGATCAGACAACCTCGCCCACTGTTTCAGGGCAAATCAGTTTTTCCAGCTGGGCAACATCGCTCGGCTCTCCGAGCCGACAGCGCTATCGGCTCGGAGAGCCGAGCGACAATGGGGAACACTCCAAAGTGAAAAAGTGATT
>CAYVAN010000033.1:19269-27706 GCA_964449225.1 uncultured Rhodopirellula sp. | reverse complement strand
GGGAAAGGCCTGATCCTGCCGACTATCTGCGACGTTATCCTCAGTTCGCTGATGATCTACGTACTTTCTTTCAGAACCATCACTGGCTTGGCAGCCCCGAAACGTCCGACATTTCCGATTCGTTGATCGGAAAAACGGTTGGCACCTACGTCATCGAATCCGAGATCGCGCGCGGTGGGATGGGCGTCGTTTACCGAGCACGTCAGTCGGGCTTGGATCGACCGGTGGCTCTTAAATTGATCAGCACCGGCGTGTTGGCCAGCCGTGAAGAACGACGCCGGTTTCGCACCGAGGCTGAAGCAGCGGCCCGACTGCATCATCCGGGAATCGTTGCGATTCATGAAACAGGGGACTGGCAGGGCTATCTGTATTTCTCGATGACGCTGGTGGAAGGTCCAACGCTTCAGCAGGTGATCGACGACTGCCCGTGTGATTTTGATCGCGCTGCTTCGATCTTGGTATCGCTTGCTCGAGCCGTTGGATACGCCCACGAAGCCGGAATCCTGCACCGAGATCTAAAGCCGGACAATGTTCTAATGTCGGATGACGGTCGGCCAATGCTGACGGACTTTGGTTTGGCCAAATGGCATCGCGAAGGCACATTGTTAACGCAAACCGGCCAGGTGCTTGGAACACCAAACTACATGAGCCCGCAGCAAGCCTCTGGTGACGCAGCGATCGATCAAACCAACGACGTTTACTCATTGGGGGCAGTTCTTTATGCGTTGCTGACCGGAACACCGCCGCATGGCAATGGATCAGCAGCCGAAGTTTTGCAAAGCGTTCTGCATGACGACCCGATGCCCCCGAGGTGCTTGAGGGCAGAAATCCCTGCGTCTTTGGAAAAGATATGCTTCAAGGCGATCGCCCGTGAACCCGATCAGCGATATCAATCTGCTGATGCAATGGCTGATGATCTGGAATGCTGGATCCAAGGGAACCCTGTCGCAGCGGATCAAAGCGGTTTGCTTGGCCAAGTCGCCAGAGAGTTACGTCGCGATCAACACCAACGCCACTTCACAGCATGGAGCCGAACTCTACTTTGGATCGGCGGAATCATCTTTTTGGCTCATGGCGTCATCACCACATTTGATTCGCTGGACTATCCAAAGTGGCTTTCTTTTTGGACGCCCAGAGGGTGCATGATGGTTTTGATTGCCGCGGTGATCTACCGAGCACGTGAAGGACAGTTAACACCGCGAACCATCGCAGAACGACCAGTCTATTCAATTTGGCTGGGGTACCTGGCGACGCTAGCGGTCATGAACCTACTGGTTTTCATGAATGTTATTCCAGCGGCGTCGATGTTTCCCGCGACCGCAGCACTCAGCGGCTTTGGATTTCTATCGATGAGCGGTCACGTTTGGGGCGGCACAGCGATCATCGGAATGTTGTTCTTGGTGATGGCTCTGGTGCTGCCGTTCTTGGGTGTCTTCGCCCCCGTTGCTTTTGGTGCAACATGGTTAGCCGCATTGATCACCTTGGCAAATCACTATCGGCAACCATAGACGGGTTTTCTGGCCGCCTGCCCCCGCTTTGTTCGTCCGAATGACCCGATTTGACGGCTGCTTAACGCCTTAGCTGATTCAGGAAGTTGAAGTGGACGGCGCAACGTCGTTGCAAACCGTGTGCTTACGGTGGAAGAGGGGGAATTCTACGATCAGGAAGGTTCGTAGGCGAAAGGGTGGCTGCGTTCGCAATTTGGTTTTGATGGTCTATGCAAGTTTGCCAGCGACATCGAAGCACAAAGCCAAGTTCGTTTTGGTGACCGATGGTCGAGTCGTTCATGCAGAGAAACTGGGGTCGGACGAACCGCCGTTGGCTTGCGAGTACGTGTCGCCCGCTGGGCTGAAGATCGTTTCGGCTTTTGGGCTTGGGAATGAAGAAGTTCATGAGTGACTAGAAAGTGATGCCAAGCATCAGCGTCGACTACTCCGGCGACGGACGAAGTATGAAGTCCAATGCGATGGGCATGAGATAGATGCAGGAACGGGTTTGGCAATTTCGAGGCGAGCAATACTTGCTGCTGAAGTCGCCACCAGCGTCGGGAAAGAGCCGCGCGTTGATGTTTCTTGCTCTTTCAAGTGTCTTACAGTGCGGTGCTGCTCTTTAGCACGGGCACCAGCAGTGCCATCACGACGCCTAAAACTAAGATCGCCATTACTAGTAACATGATTGGTTCAAGTAAACGCACGAATAGATCGAGGCGACGAAAGGTGACCTTTTCCAGCGAGTCGGCGATTTCTGGTAGCACCGAATCTAGCGAATTACTTTCCTCGCCAACGCTGATCATTTCAATGACCGACGGTGGAAAGTAGCCCGAGGCACGCAAGGGGGCCGCTAGGCTCTCGCCACTTTTGATGTTTTCAGTTGCGTCGGTAACGGATCCGCTTAGTAGTTGATTGCCTGCTGCAGTCGAGCTGATTTCGAGCGATTTTAAAATGGGCACGCCGTTACCCAGCAAAGTTCCAAGGACTCGGCAAAACCTTGCGACCGCTAAGTTCATCAAGATACTTCCCAGTACCGGAACCTTCAGTTTCCAACGGTCCAAACGCTTGCGGCCTGCGTCTGTCTTGAAGTGTAGATGTAGCGAAACCACAGCGGCGGCTAGGCCGATCAACAGAACCCAACCGTAGCTTTGCAGCAACATGCTGAAATTCAAAAGCCACTCGGTCATCGTCGGCATTTCGCCTTTGGCTCTAAGCCTTTCAAACAGCATGTCGAACTTAGGGACAAAGAAAACCAGCAATGCAGACAGTACAACGCTGCCGACGGAAAATAGGAAGATCGGGTACGCCATTGCGCTGACGGTGCGGCCTTTTAAGTCTTCCTGCAGCTCGGTGAAATCGCCAACTCTGTTGAGTGCGTCTTCCAGGAATCCGCCTTCGCTGCCCGCACGGACCATGTTGCATCCCATTTCGCTAAAGACGCGTGGGTACCCCGCCATCGCATCACCCAATGTTTCGCCATCTTCGACCTGACCGCGAATCTCTTGGACGATTTCTTTCAGTACGGGGCTGCTGGATTGTTCACCCAGAACATTCAGCGCCCGAACCATCGGCACGCCCGCACGTAATAGTGACGCAAGTTGGCTATAGAAGACGGATATCGTTTGCCCGTTGACTTTTTTTCTGCCGCCGGGCAATAGTGACAAACCGCTGCTTGCAGATGCTGACTCTTTGACCTGCACCGGAAACAGCGAACGCTCGGACAAGATTGATGCCACGTCACGTTCACCGCCAGCTTCTAGCGTTCCGGTAACCTGTTTGCCGGTGATGTCGCGAGCGATATAGGTGAAGGTAGGCACGAAACGAGTAGCTTTTAGGGTCTAGGAATTAGGTTGAAGGGGCAGGTTCAGGCAGCAGGTTTCCTAAAACCGAATGCCTAAAACCTAATCACTGCGTTCTAGATATCACCTTTGGTGACTCTTAGGACTTCATCAATGGTGGAAACGCCTGCAATTACTTTGTCGAATGCGTCCATCCGCAGTGTTCTCATACCGCCTTTGACGGCTTCGCGGCGAATGTCCCAACTGCTGGCCCTTGCCTGAGCTTGTGCTCGGATGGCATCGTTGGCGACTAACAATTCGTAAATTCCCAATCGACCGCTGTAACCAACGCCGCGGCATTCGCGGCAACCGACGGCTTGGTAGATTGGTTCGCCGGTCATGCGGTCGTGTGGAAAGTCAGGCGGCAAGTTGGCGTCATTCGGATCAACTTGTTCTTTGCAATGCGAACATAAACGGCGAAGCAAACGTTGCGCCATTACGCCTTCGACGGTACCGGCGACCAAGAAAGGTTCAACACCCATATCGCCCATCCGCGTAAACGCGCTGGACGCATCGTTGGTGTGTAGCGTGCTGAATACCAAGTGACCGGTGAGCGAAGCCTGAATTGCACTTTCAGCAGTTTCTAAATCTCGGATTTCACCCACCAAGACCACGTCGGGGTCGTGCCGAAGAATACTGCGAAGCGATGCAGCGAACGTTAGGCCGATCTTTGGGTGTACTTGAATTTGGTTGATTCCATCAAGCTGATACTCGACCGGATCTTCCGTGGTAATGATCTTTGTTTCTGGACTTTTGATTTGCAGTAGACTGCTGTAAAGCGTGGTCGTTTTGCCGCTGCCGGTTGGTCCGGTGACCAGAACGATGCCGTGCGGCAATTCTATGATCTTGCTGAATCGATCATAGATCTCGCGTGACATCCCCAAGCTTTCTAGCTCGAAAACCATCGACGCTTTATCCAGAATCCGCATCACCAAGCCTTCGCCGTGAATCATCGGAATAATGCTTAAGCGAATGTCGACTTCGCGGCCATGCACACGAAGCTTGATTCGCCCGTCCTGCGGCAGGCGTTTTTCCGCGATGTTTAGGTGGGCCATGATCTTCAAGCGACTGATAATGGCCGCTTGAAAGCGATTGATCTCCGGCGGTGTTGGCTGAGTGTGAAGAATGCCGTCGATCCGGAAACGAACCAGCAATCCATTGCTTTGGGATTCAATATGAACGTCGCTGGTGCGGGATTGGATTGCTTCGAGCAAAATCTCGTTGACCAACCGGACCACGGACGCTTCCTGCGCCATTTCACTCAGTTCGCTACCGTCGGTTTCGATTTCCTCCAGCAATTCGACGCCTTCTTGATCGGCTTTCGCCGCCATCAGGCCTTCGATTGTTTCGCTACCGACCCCCAGGTGCCGATTCATCAACCGCGCAATTTCTTCCCGCTGTGCGACCACCGGAATAATACTGCGTCCGGTCGCAGCACTGGCTTCATCGAGCGGATACAAATCTAGCGGGTCGCTGGTGGCGACGAGGATTGAATCATCTTCAAAACCAATGGGGAACAAGGAATTCCGGTAGATCAATTTCTGCGGAAAATTTTCCAGAGCCGAAAGATCGATTTCAGTCGTCCTTAAATCGACATAGTCGAGTCCAGTCTCGTCCGCCAATGCACTCAGTGCATCAGGCTCGGTGATGTAACCCAGCGTTACGGCGGCCTGCAACACTCCGCCTGCATCTGACTGCATGCTCTGTTGCAATTGGTCGTCGCTAAGCAGCCCACGGCGTTTTAGAATCAGTCCGGCTTGCATAAAGGTTTAAACAGGAAAGGGAGGAAAATAAAAACCGTGCCTTGTTGCTGGCATGGCAACGATCGCATTTTTGTTAGCGTGCACCGCCACCACGACCACCACGCTGTCCCCCTCCACCGCCACCGCGTTGTCCGCCGCCGCCTCGTTGCCCACCGCCTCGTTGACCAGCGTTGCCACTACGAAGTGAGCGAAAAAGATCAATTCGTTGCTGGATGTCAGAGGTTGCCGTATTGCCCGATCCATTGTTGGATGAACCACGACCGCTGGAAGATTGTTTCGCAGAGGAGCCGTTAGCGGACTTCGAATCGCTAGAGCTGGCATCTACACCCAAAATGGATTCGAGTGCTGCTTTCATCACTTCTGGGTTTACGTTTCCGCCTAGTGTGTACGTTGTTACTGTTTCTTCGGTCGTGATTCCGCCCCGATCAATTTCTTCAACAAGGTCGCGAACCTCGGCATAATCAGCCGGTGTTGCCACGACCACCAAAGCGTTGCTCTTGGCATCCACTGCGATGCTGATTTTGGTGGGTTCACTTGTTGCCGTGGAATTGCCCGCTCCTCGTCCGTCACGTCCCCCTCTCAGAGCGTTGAAGAAATCTTGAGGCGAAGCTTGCCTTCCGCCTGCACCGCCACCGCCACTGGATTGCCCGGCAATGCGATCACCAAGGACTTCCTTGACGACCTTTGCAACGTCGGTAGCGTCTTGATAGACGACCGGAATCAAAGCAGGCCGGCCTTTGGTTTGAACGTCTTCGGGACTATCGGCACGGTCAATCTTTTCCAGAATCATTTCGATCATCCGCAAGTCCGCTTCACCCGCTTGGACGATCAACGCATTCAACCTGGCATCAGGCACAATGCTGACGCTTCCGCTAGATGTCAGAATGGATTTTGACGAGGAGTCACTTTCATCGCCACCGCTGCCAATTCCGATCAATCCACCCAGCATTCCCCCACCAAGGCCGCTGGCTATGCCGTCGACCGCACCTGCGATACTACTTTCGTTGCCGCCAAGAATTTTAGATACCAATTCAGCCGCTTCGTTTGCCTCGGCGTATTTTAGCCAGTAGATCGTTGGGACATCTGAAGCAGTCGCGTTTGGTGCCGCGATCGACTCCATGAGTGATTCAAATGCGTCGAGCGCGTCGGAATCCTCTGAAGCAATTAAGATTCCAGCGGACGTCATTTGGATGACGATATCTTCGCCACCGATGCTTAGCGTTGTTTGCCCATCGGGTTGCTGATCCGATTCTTGCTCAGTCAATGTTCCATGATTGTCTTCGCTGACCAATGTATAATGATTTGAAATATTGTCGTCGCGAATACGTGCATCAAGCGAATGATCAAGAGGATTGAACGTTGGCTTTTCTTTACTCTTGTGTCGATTACTTGGTCGATTGCTGGGACGTCGATCATCAGGCCGTTGGATGCGTCGTTCGGGAATCCCGTTATCAGAGGACTGCTGCGATGAATCACCTTGCGGCTTGATCATACGAATTGCGTTGCGTCGTCCGGTGATGGGCCACAAAGTTTGAACCTGCAGCAGTGCCTCCTGGGCTGACCTTCCGGTGTAAGGCAAGATGCGAACTTTGTCGCTCAATCCACCAACATTATCAGTGCCTTCCAGTTCTTTAATCAGCTGTTCCACTCTTTGGATCTGGTCAGTTGTTCCACGCACCCACAACTTTCCGGTCGCGGGATCGCCATCGACTGTTGGCCCATCGCCGCCTTCGGCCGTGACTCCAAAAAACTTATTGATTGTCAGGAGAGCTTGGGCAGGATCCAAACGCCGCAGTTCAAAAATCTTAAAGTCCTGTCCATTGCTTTCCAGCTCTGCGATCGACTGAGCGATCAATTCTTGTGCTTCGGGTCGAGCACGAGCGACAATGGACTTGGTCCGTGGATCAATCGCGATTCTGGCATCCGGCGATCCGGCTAGCAGGGTTTGCAGCACATCAAACACCGTCGCGGTGTCAGCGGAATTGATGGTATGCGTTCGCAAAACTGGCAACACCGCTTCGGTGCCATCGGCGTCAGGAATCCCTATTGGCGAATCAGCTTTTCGTATCACTGCTTTTAACAGCCCCGTCTTTCCCGATTCGCCGGTAGCGTAAATACGATCGCCAAGAGGTCCAATGGAGATGCGGATTTCGCCGCTGCTGTTTTCACCGGGCTCTAAGCCTAGCAGCGGCCTTGCGATTTCCAGCAGTTCCTCGGCTCCGCGGTTTTCTAGTTTAATTTCCGTCACTTCGGTTTCAGCAGCGGTGGCATCCCGAAGCAGGTTGCGAATCGCGATCAACTTTTTCGCGGTCTCGGTCACTTTGACTTGCCGAGCACTTTCGAGCACCACCACTCGGCCCCAAGGACCAATCAATTGTCCTAGCTCTTCTCTTGCAGCACTGGGCGTTAAGCTGCCCAGCGGAAATATAGACGTAACGATGTCACTGACGCCGCGTTGATCGAGTTCATCCGGCGTCACTTGTTCGGCGATCTCGCTGATAAGTTTTTCGGCATTGTCCGCTTCCAAATCGATCACTTGCAACAAGCGACCGCGGCGAACTAACGAATAACCTCGCTTCATCAGCGATAGGTTCAAAATGTCCAGCGATTCAGAAACAGAATAGGTTTTGGTTGGATCAGAAAACGAGAAAGTCCCCAAGGGAACTTGATCCAACTGCAATGACAGTTCAGCTTGATCGGAAAACCACTCCAAGACGCTTCGCCAATCCGAGCCTGCGAAATTAAACCGCAAATCGGACGAACCGGTAATCGAAGTGACCGATGCTTCAGCGGGATCGTTGGCTGACTGAGCCGACACTTTCGCCGCAACGACGAAGCTGAGGACAACCAAGACGCCGCAAACCAAGGATGATCGTCGGACTGCGGCAGGATTGCAGATTTGGAGGTTGTTTATCATTTGCGGCAGCGGGGATTCAAATTTGATCCAAGTTAATAAGGTCAAAAAGATCGGTTTTGAACGGAATTGAAGAGATTGCATCACGGTATTGCACTTGGTCCATTATCTTAGTCAGCGGGACGGGTTTCAGAGCAACAAGACAGCAAAAGTCATGCTCTGGTCATGCCTGTACCGCCCACCAGTTGATTCAACCCCTGTAATATGTCGAAGTTTTGCCACCAAACCGACTTTTTAAAGACTTGGGCGGTATCCATGCGATTGGTACCATGACGCCGTCACTGAACTCTTTTTCCTCAAATTTTTTCCCCATCAACTGAATCCCTATCGGCATCCCATTCGAATGTGCTTCAATCGGAAAAGCAATTGCAGGAATCCCAACCATATTCGCCTGCACCGTATAAATATCTGCCAAATACATCGCCACGGGGT
>CAYVAN010000033.1:2802-19259 GCA_964449225.1 uncultured Rhodopirellula sp. | reverse complement strand
AAAGCAGAAGAATAAGAAGTTGATCCTGAATCCCGAACAGCAGGACGCGATGCGACGGGCTGGGCGGGTCAATGCCCAGCTAATGGATTACCTACGACCGCACGTCAAAGCTGGCACACGGACAATTACGATCGACGAACTAGTCGAAGGCTGGACGCGAGACAATGGGCATATTCCAGCGACCTTGGGCTATCAGAATTTCCCCAAAAGCTGTTGCACCAGTATCAATGACGTGATCTGTCACGGGATTCCCGACGACTATGAGCTGAAGGATGGTGACATCATCAACGTGGACATCACCACCATTGTTGATGGATGGCATGGCGATCAAAGTGAAACTTTCTTTATCGGTGAAGTTTCGGATGAAAAACGCGATGTCACCCAATGTGCCTTTGATTGCATGCACAAGGCAATTAGCGCCCTGACACCCGGCTGCAAAGTTTCAAAGATTGGCGAAACGGTCGTCCCCGAAGCCCAGGGAAGAGGCTTTTCGGTTGTGCGAGAATACGTCGGTCATGGATTAGGAAAGCAGTTTCATTTAGATCCGTCGATCCCTCACTTTCCCAATCGCCAAAGCCGAATCGATCGGCTGCACCCCGGAATGTGCTTCACCGTCGAACCGATGATCAACGCTGGCAGCCGTTACACCAAGAGCGATAAACAGGATGGCTGGACTGTGCGAACCAAGGACGGTCGTCCGTCGGCGCAGTTCGAGCATTCCGTCTTGATGACCGAAGACGGCCCAGAAATTTTGACCTTCACCCAGCACGGACCGAAACCGGGCCATGTGTTTGAGTCCGCAGCTGCCTTAGCGGAATAAACGGCATGATCGTTAAGACCATTGTTAGACGTGCGAGGTTGTCACCAGTCCGAGCCGAAATGATCGGCAGTTCCCAATCCGCGTGCTAGACTGCGGCGACTTGTGAGTCTCTTAATCACGCCCAAGTCTTCATCGCGGATCTCGGTTTGCAACTCTACTATTTCTTGCTGGTTATTCTGTCGCTGGCTTGCGGTTCGCTTCCGCCACAAGAAATCGACTGGTCAGCGGCGATCGCGGCCAGTGCCAGCATGATTGTCGGTTGGATTTTGCTGAGCCACATTGCAGCTAAAACCGTGGCCAATTATGTCGTTGCCGATAAATTAGAACCGATCGCGGGTGCCGAGTGGTTCGAGAAACAGATCGCTGCGTTCCGCTGGTTAGGATTGGGCGTCGCTGTTTTCTGCCTCGCCGGGTTCGGGATCGCTCGAGCGATCGAGTCAATTCCGATTGTTGGCGGGTCGATGTTGTTGCAGGCGCTGGTCTTGCTGGCACCCGCTGTCGCAATCACCGTCGGGACTTGGTCAGCCGAACATTCCTACGGGGTTCGGCTCGGTTACACAGCTGCTGGTTTGCATGGTTATGTTCGAGCGATCTGGCAATCGTTCCGCGGCGGATTGTCGTGGTTAGTCATTCCAGTGTTGGTGTTGTTGGCGGCGTCGGATTTGATCGGGATGTTGCCAATCAGCGAAGAATCGATCGTATGGGTTTCGATTGCTGGTGTCTTGCTGTTTGTTCCGCTGGTCATGCCTTTGCTAATTCGGCAGCTTTTTAAAACGGCCCCGATGAACTCCGACCAACAGGTTTGGATTACGGACCTGATGCGAGCGGCCGGTGCGGGGCGAACGCGAGCGGTTCGTTGGGATACTGGATCGATTCAGTTCAATGCGATGGTTGCCGGGTTCGTGCCGCCGATCCGAACGCTTTTTCTATCGGACCGCTTGCTTGACGAATTACCCACCCAACAGATCGCGATGGTGGTTTTACACGAAGCGGCACACTTAAAACGCAAGCATGTGCCGATTCGTATTTTGGCCGTGCTGCCGGCTTGGATCGCAGGAACCTTTGTCACTCGTCTTGCTGATCAGTATTTACAGAATCCTGAATGGGCAATGGCCTTTGGCAGCATGATCGGCATCCTAATGACGTTGGCCGTGCTGCGAATGATCTCGTACCGCACCGAATACGATGCGGATGTAACGGCCTGCCGAATGGCAGAGCAGTTATCTGACCAGTTCGACCAGCTACCGAGCGACTTTGGTACCGCTTCGGATGCCTTGTCGTCTGCACTCATTCGAGTCACCTTCGATCACCCCTCGGCTCGCAAGGCCACATGGTTGCATCCAAGCGTCGCGGACCGAATTGCATGCATGCGAAAGAACTGTAAAGTCGTTTTCTAAACTGAACCGTGGCCGGTCCAGCTGCGGGGGTTTTGGCGGTTCAGGACACTGCTGGATAACGTTGCGAATTTTTTGATTTTTGCTCAAGTTTGAATTCGACTTGACCGGTTCGGCTGCGGAATAGTAGTTCCAAGGCATGAATTTTCTTCAACGCCTGTTGCCGTTCCAAATTTCTGGGCGAGAACTGCGCGCCGGAGTTTCACGATCTTTCGTTGCATTGCTGCTTTGCCTCGCTACGGGGCTTCTCGCTGGCGTACCCACCGCGTCGGCCCAATCGAATGTTCCCCAAACAAACTTGGTACCAATCGGTCCCCCAAGTGGAAACTTCGCGAGGCCTGGAGTCCTGGGAAATCAATTCCCTAGCACCGCAGCGCCGAGCTTCCCGGCACCAAGGTTTCCATCGTCTAACTTCTCGCAAGCACCAACTTCGCAACCCCCGCCCGCCTTTAATCCGCCCGCTTTTAATCCGCCGACATTCAGTTCACCCGCCACTACCCCAGCGGCACCGGCGATTGGCGGATTGGGCAGCTTCGATCCTTATGCTTCGGTTGGACCTAGCGGCAATTTTGGTGCTGGCGTCAACATCACGCCCATCGGGCCTCCGACCCCAATCACGCCTGGGGGCCCATTTTCGCCCGGAACCGGTAATGCACCGTTGGCAGGCGGACTCTTTGGCGGACTCTTTTCACGCCCGGCATCGGGACCGCTGAACGCACCCATCATTAATTCGCCACCGATTGGCGGCCCCGTCTACGGTGGCTTCGACAACGCTAATGTCTACGGACAACCACCACCAGGATTTGGTAACGGTGGAGCATTTCCAAGCAATGCATTTCCTTCTTCGAGTCCGTCGACATTATTCCCCGGCGGCATTCTGTCTGGCGGCAGTATCTTCAGCGGCAGTGATCCGTCGAATCAGTTCAGTGCGTATCGATTGCTTCAAGGGCCGCGGTTTCGACACACCTATGTGGGATCAGGTAACGACAGTGACGCATTGAACACCAATGACACCGATGTCTCACTTGTTTTTGCGTTCCCAAATTTTTTGTATTCGACACAACCGCTTTACGTTGTTCCGTCATTTTCGTTGCACCTTTGGGATGGTCCTCGAAGTTCAACAGGTGCGGATTTACCGGAATCGGCTTACAGCGGTTTTATCGACGTGGGTTGGAATTCGGATCCCAATCAGATTTTCAGCACCGAACTTGGGGTGCGCGTCGGTGCCTTCACGGACTTCGATACATTTAATAGCGACAGCATCCGAGTGTTGGGCAAAGCATTGGCGAATTTCAGGCTAACACCTAACTCAACATTGAAGGGCGGCGTTTACTACGTCGACCGCAACAGCATTAAATTATTGCCAGCGGGTGGCTTGCTGTATCAACCTAATCCGTACACGCGGCTGGATCTGTTTTTCCCGCAACCAAAAATCGCGCAGTATTGGCGAACAATTGGAACGCGTGATGTGTGGTGGTATGTCGTCGGCGACTACGGCGGTGGATCATGGACCATCACTCGTGACAACGGCAAAGGCGAAGACAGTGCCGACATTAACGAGCTTCGCGTTTTGGCAGGATTCGAATGGGGTCAATCCGACGCAATTCGTGCCGGCCGTCGCACAGGGTTCTTTGAAGTCGGCTACGCATTCGAGCGAGAAATTGAGTACCGCCGAAATCCAGCAGACGACCTCAACTTAGACGACGGAATTATTTTCCGATTGGGTATCGGCTATTAGGTTCTGTAGTTTCTGTAGTGTGGGTCGCGGAGGCTTGGCCACGCCGCCCCACCTTTGATTCATATCTTGTTGATCAAGATGGTGGGTCATCGCCGAAGCGGCTCGACTTATCCTACCTTTCGTCGCATTTACTCGCTGTCGCTTAGCACTGCCATGAAAGCTTTTTGGCTGATCTCGACGCTTCCGATGGCTTTCATTCGCTTCTTGCCTTCTTTCTGCTTTTGCAATAGCTTGCGTTTTCGTGAAATGTCGCCGCCATAACATTTGGCAGTCACATTTTTACGCATTGCCCGAACCGTTTCGCGTGCGATGACGCGGCTTCCGATAGCGGCTTGGACTGCGACTTCAAACATGTGTTGTGCGATTTCCGCTTTCAACTTCTTCGCTACCGCTCGGCCACGCCGATCGGCATCGGCCTTGTGGCAAACAATCGCCAATGCATCGACTCGATTACCGTTGACCATGATGTCCAAGCGGCACAGATCGGCGGCTTCAAAACCGACCATTTCATAGTCAAGCGTGCCGTAGCCCTTGGTGCAACTTTTGATCTTGTCGTGAAGATCGTAAACGACTTCAGCAAGTGGGATGTGGTAAGTCAGCATGGTCCGATTTGCGCCCAGTACCTCGTGGGCACGCTGGATGCCGCGACGTTCCTGACACAGTTTCATCACCGCACCGATGTATTCGTTGGGTACGATGATGCTACATCGGACAATGGGTTGCCGGAATTCTTCGATGTCGCCGGGGTCAGGCACGTCTTGCGGCTTGTGGATCGTCACTGTTTCGCCGCGTTTGTCAACGATCTCGTAGGTCACGTTAGGTGCTGTCTGAACCAGATCTATATCGGCTTCGTTTTCCAGACGCTGCTGGATAATTTCCATGTGCAGCAAGCCAAGGAAACCACACCGGAATCCAAAGCCTAAGGCATCGCTGGTTTCCGGTTCGAACTCAAAGCTTGGATCGTTGACGGACAGTCGCTCCAGTGCATCGCGCAGTTCAGAAAAGTCTTGGCCATCACTGGGGAACAACCCGCAATACACCATTCGTTTTGGGCGTGCATAACCGGTCAGCGCTGGTGCTGCTTTGTCACCGACGATGGTCACCGTGTCACCTATGTGAACATCACCAAGACTTTTGATGTTGCAGATGAGATAACCAACCTGCCCCGCTGACAATTCATCGCAACCCTGGCGATGCGGAACAAATTGCCCCAGTTCGACGACTTCGTGTGTTTGGCCAGTTCTTGCAAATTGGATCTTTTGGCCTTTGCGAACGGTTCCCTGCATGATGCGCACGTAGGTGATTGCACCACGGTAATCGTCGTAATTTGAATCAAACACCATCGCTTGCAACACCGCGTCGGGGTCGCCCGTCGGTGGCGGAATTTGTTCAATGATCGCGTCAAGCAGGCCGTCGATTCCGATCCCTGTTTTTGCACTGACGCGAACGCACTCTTCCGGGTCGGTACCAAGCGAATTCATCATCTCTTGGGCAACTTCATCGGGACGCGCGTGAACCAAGTCAATCTTGTTGATCACGGGCACGATTGCCAAATCGTGCTCAATCGCAGCGTAGGCGTTAGCGACGGTTTGCGCTTCCACGCCCTGGAATGCATCGACCAGCAATAAAGCACCTTCGCAACATGCAAGAGCCCGCGAGACCTCGTATTGAAAATCAACGTGGCCAGGCGTGTCGATCAGGTTCAGTTGATAGGTGTCTTTACCACGTTTGAACGTCATCGCTACGGCGCGAGCTTTGATGGTGATGCCGCGTTGGCGTTCAAGATCAAGATCGTCCAGCAATTGATCCTTCATTTCCCGGCGCGTCACTGTGCCTGTGTGCTCTAACAAGCGATCAGCCAGCGTGCTTTTGCCGTGATCAATATGGGCAATGATGCAAAAGTTTCGGATGTGGGTTGTCATATTACGTTGCTTGATATTGTTTTCGAGCGTAGCCAGCGACGCCTAGGTATCCAGCGTTGGCACCCAAGGTGGCGAACTTGATTGTGGTCCCGGCGTACACATTGGCAAACGTTCGTCGCTTAAATTCAGCGCGAACACCGTCTAAAAAACGCTGACCTAATTCGCAATCGGGACCGCCAAAGTTCATGGCGCCACCCAAGACGATCGATCCGGGATCGGTCATGTGGACAATCGACGTGATTCCGATCCCGAGCCATTTTCCAGTTTCATCGACAATTTCAAGTGCCAGCTTGTCGCCTTCCATTGCAGCTTCGTAGACTTTTTTCGCGGTGAGTTCGCTGTTGTTTCCGCCCAGCATTCCTGAAATGGAACTCTCAGCACCCTCCGTCAAGCGTTGGCGTGTGCGTTGGACGACGCCACTAGCCGAAGCGTACGCTTCCAAATGGCCTCTGCCTCCGCCCCAAATGCACAACTGTGCGTTGGGAGACGGGTCAATGATGATGTGACCGCATTCGCTGCCGCAACTGTTGACTCCGTTTACCAATTCGCTGTCGATGATCACGCCACCGCCGACGCCTGTGCCTAAGGTTAACAGCACCATGGACGTTTCACCTTGGCCGCTGCCCAACCAAAATTCACCGAAGGCTGCCGCATTTGCATCGTTCAGGAAGGAAATCGGCCGACCAAGCCGTTCGGTCAATGCAGCAACGATTTCATATCCCCACCAAGAAGGCAGCTGCGGTGGTTCAACCAAAGTTCCCTTTTTTAGATCCATCGGACCAGGCGATCCCAGTCCAACTTGGGGGACGTTACCGACCACGCCAAGTTCTTGCTCTGTTTGATTGACCGCATCGCGAATCTGATCCATTGCCGCATCAGGCCCCTCTCCTTCACGCGTGGGAAGCTTTGAAAAGGAGACGGTTTGACCACGATTGTCCACAAAACCAAGCTTGATACCGGTTCCGCCAATGTCGATGCCCCAAAAATACGGACCCTCGGAATCAGAGATATCGATGATTCGAGCGTCGTAGGACATGTTGGGTTCGTGGGTATACAGGGCGTTCGCAGAGAATTAGGGATGGACGGGAGTATAGAAACGAGCAACGTTTATCACAACGAGCGTTATTGAGCTCGATTTTCGTTCTCACTGAAACAAACATGTCTGAAGCGAGTGTTCCAAAACGATCGGGTGATTCAGATGCCGCAAAACCGCGTTTGGTCTATTTGACGGCGGGTGCTGCGGGCATGTTTTGCGGCAGTTGCATGAACGACAATGCCGTCGCAAAGGCTTTGATCAAGCAAAATATCGACGTCCTTTTGCAACCGATCTATACCCCCATCCGAACGGATCACATCAATATCGCGACCGATCAGGTTTTCTTCGGAGGCATCGAGGTTTACCTGTCACAGAAATTCGCTTGGGCTCGCAGGATGCCTTCGCTGATAAAACGGATCCTCAATTCACCGTCCCTCATCCGAATGGCCACGCGGCGGACCGGATCGACCGACCCAACATTGCTGGGTGACTTGGCGACATCAATGTTGCGTGGAATCCATGGAAATCAGGCTGCGGAGGTTCAGCGATTGGTCGATTGGTTGGCCGATGAAGTCCAACCGGACGCCATCGTCCTGAGCAACCTTTTGATCGGCGGTGCACTGCCCACGATACGCCAGCGATTACCCAACGTTCGTATTGCGGTGATGCTACAAGGCGATGATATCTTCCTGGACCATCTCCCGCAGCCTTACCAATCCGATGCCATGGACTTGTGCCGAAGCCTGGTTCGACACGTCGATTACTTCATCACGCATAGTCAATTTTATTCAGACAAGATGGGTGATCGATTTGAAATCCCGGATTCCAAGCGTGCTCAGTTTCCGTTGACGATCGACACGTCGCCATTCGATGGCCTACCCGATCGAGTGTCCAATCGAGTGACGAGTAATTTGCGTTCAACCGATGAAGCCAATGCGTTCAAAATTGGTTATCTGGCGCGCATCTGTCCCGAAAAAGGCCTGCACCACCTTGTCGATGCGTTCTTGTCGCTTGCCAACCAAACCAAGATCGAATTGCACGTTGCCGGATGGCTGGGGGAACAAAACCGAGATTACTTTGATTCATTGAAAAAAAAGGTCGACGCTGCGGGCCTGACTGATTGCTTCTTCCATCACGGCAGCCCATCGTTGGACGAAAAGGTAACCTTGCTGGCGTCGTTGGACGTGCTTTCCGTGCCCACCGACTATCACGAACCCAAGGGGCTGTTCGTGCTGGAGGCTCTCGCCGCCGGAGTCCCCGTGATTCAACCCGACCACGGTGCGTTTACTGAATTGATCCACAGCACGGGGGGCGGCGCGACCTATCCGCCCGGCAACCACGAAGCTTTCGTAGCCGAAATCAAACGAATGAAGGACGATCCACAGGTCCGTGAGAAATACGCCGTGACCGGACGTGCCAATGTGTTTGAGAAACATCGCACAGAGGTAACAGCCAAACGTTTGGTTGAATTGCTGTTGCAGGGCAACTGAGGCAGGCAATTACTCTTCGCAAGCAGCAAGATTATGCCGCAGCTTTAGCCAATCGCCTGGCGACCTTTTCCGGCGGCTTTCTCCATCTCCGATGCATCCACCAGTATTGCTCGGGGGCATCGGCGACCGCGTTTGCCAACTGTCCGTTGTACCAATGCGTCAACGACTTCATGCCGCTGCAAATTTCAGTATCAATTTCCGGGTCCGCGATGGCGATGCAGCTTGCCTCGAATTGCATCGGCTTACCGCCGACGCGTCTTGTTGACACCACAACCATCGGAGCTTTTTGAGTCAGCGAGAATAATGCGAGTGCTTTGTGGCAGGATGCGGGAGCCCCCATGAAGTCGACCCAGCAACCTTTTTCGCCAGCGTGTTGATCAGCTAACAATGAAAGAATTCCGCCATCAGCAAGGTGCTGATCGACTCGTTGGGCACATCCGACTTTGTCGACCATCAATTGGCCTTTCGCACTTCGGAACTGCTCGACCCAGCGGTGCAGGAATCGATTGTCCAATCGGCGAGCGATTGTGAGCGTATTGATGCCCATCAATCCCGAGGTGTAACCACCGATCTCGAAATTGCCGAAGTGTCCTGTCACCATCACCATCGGACGGTCGGACAACATGTACCGAAGCATTGCTTTGTTATTTCGGAACGTGACATGATTGTGCCAATTGCTCAAATGCAATCGGCGCTGCGCCCATGCGATCTCGCACACCATCAGCAACAAGTGATGCCACATCGCGAATGTTAAACGCTCTCGCTCTTGCTCGGTCGCGGACGGGAAAATTAGGTCCAGGTTATGACTGGTCTGCTTTTGACGAATTGAAAGCGGTCCAGCGGCCAGCCCAGCGATAAATCGGCACATCGAATCGCCCATGTCCACCGGTAACGTTCCGATCACGGCTACTAGCATCCGAACGATGCTGTACGCGGCAAAATCGATCGACAACGAAATCAGACCGGCATCGGGCCAAAGCGGCAGATTTTCAGTAGACGATTTCTGTGTCGATTCCGATGAGGGGGGCATGAGATGGATTTAGAGCGACGGGTACATGAATTGTGAAACTTGCCGACGTCAAAGCAGCTTTGATTACCATGCACTTTACAAGTCCGTCGGTGGTAAGGGCTAGACAGATTGCTTCGCTGGCGCGACGATGCCGGTCCAAACTTTGAAACTGTAAAAACTTCAAGCTCAATCAGGCGAATTTCACCTTATGGCTTCTCCTTCTAACTCGGGTCCGTCATACGCAGATCCCTGTGCCATCGTCTTAGCTGCTGGCAAAGGGACTCGGATGAACAGTGATCTACCCAAAGTACTCTGCAGCGTGGTGGATCGTCCAATGATCCACTTTGTCCTTGATTCGCTGGAAAAAGCGGGGATTAAGCGGCTGATTGTGGTCGTGGGATATGAGGCCGACGCGGTTCGAGAAGCTTTGGCATCGCGTGAGAGCGAGATTGAATTTGTCGAACAGACCGAGCAGTTGGGCACCGGACACGCTGTCCAAATGTGTGCCCGAGCACTCGAAAAGCAGACTGGGCCCACCATTGTCGTCGCTGGCGATTCGCCGCTCATTCAAGCCACCAGCCTTCAGAAATTGCTCAATCACCTCAAAACAGCCAGCCCATCACTTTTGATGGGAACGCTGGACAAGGATGATCCTACGGGACTTGGCCGAATCGTTCGCAGCGAAGCGGGTGACTTCTTGAGCATCGTCGAGCACAAAGACGCGACGGAAGAGCAGCTGAAGATTTGCGAAGTCAACATGAGTACTTATTTGTTCCAGACCGCGGATCTTTTGAATGTCCTTGGCCAACTCGACAATAACAACGCCCAGGGCGAGTACTATTTGACCGACTGCGTGGCGTTGCTTCGTAATGCCGGTAAACCAGTCGAGGCATTGCCAGTGCTGCAGGAGTGCGAATCGCTGTCGATCAACAATCCAGCCGAACTACAAATGGTTGACGAAAAAATGCGAGCGATGGGTTATGCGTGAACTAAAAATCTTCAGCGGCCGAGCCAACTTTGAGTTGACCAAGGACATTTGCAACCATCTGCATCTGGAACCTGCGAAAATCACCCTTGGGAAATTCCCAGACGGCGAGAATTATTGCAAGCTTGATGAAGACGTGCGTGGTCGCGACGTGTTTCTGGTACAGCCAACGTCGCCACCGGTCAACGATCATTTGCTTGAACTGTTGATCATGATCGATTGTTGCAAGCGAGCCAGTGCCGAACGGATCACAGCTGTCATTCCGTACTTCGGATACGCTCGACAAGATCGTAAAGATGAAGGTCGCGTTCCGATCACAGCCAAGCTGGCTGCCAACATTATCACTCGCGCGGGTGCCGACCGAGTGCTGACGATGGACTTGCACGCAGCACAGATCCAAGGTTTCTTTGACGTTCCTGTGGATCACCTCTACGCAGCGCCAGTGCTAAACGAGCACTTCCAGAAATTGGGCCTCAACGGTGACGACATTGTCGTCGTTAGCCCCGACGAAGGCAGCATCAAACGAGCCCTGGGTCACAACAAACGACTGGGTGGCAATTTGGCCATTGTTGATAAACGCCGTAGCAGTGCGTTGGATGTCAAACAAAAAACGATCATTGGTGGCCCCATCGAAGGCAAAGTGGCGTTATTGTTTGACGATATGATTAGCACGGCGGGTTCGATCGTCGGTGCTGCAGAATTAGTACACAAAGCAGGTGCTAGAGAGATCCATATCGCAACGACTCACGCGGTCCTTTGCGGACCTGCGGTTGAAAAGTTGCGGAATGCTCCGATTGATTCACTGGTTGTCACCGACACCATTCCGATTCCAGCAGAAAAGCAAATCCCCAAGTTGGTCAAGCTTTCAGTTGCACCATTGCTTGCCGAAGCGATGAAACGAATCCACCACGACCAATCGATTAGCGAACTATTTCGCGAACGGTGAGGTCACCGCTGCAAGCGTGGCAGCGTTAAACCGCCATCAACCATCAAGACTTGGCCGGTCGAGTAAGCCAAGTCTCCTCGGGCGAGCGACGCTACGACTCGCCCGGTGTCTTCCGGGGTGCCCCATCGTTTCTGAGGCACTAAGCCTTCTGCAATCAGTTTGTCGTATTTCTTTTTCACACCCGATGTCATGTCGGTTGCAGTGATTCCTGGTCGCACTTCAAAAACGGGGAACCCAAACTCAGCTAAACGTAGGGCCCATAATTGCGTCGCCATGCTGACGCCCGCCTTGGACACGCAGTACTCGCCGCGTTCCACCGATGCCATCGTCGCGGAGATTGATGAAATGTTGATAATCGATCCAGAAAAACATGGCTGTTGTTTTTTCTGATCAATCAACCAATGGGCAACCGCTTGCGTCAAAAAATAGGGCCCTTTCAGGTTTGTTTGCAGTACCCAATCAAAATCGTCTTCGGTCGCTTTGAGGACATCCAGACGCTGACGTGGTGCGACGCCTGCATTGTTGACAAGTAAGTTGAGTCGACCGAACTTGTTGTCGATAGATTCCAACATTGCTTTCCGCGCATCAGCTAATCCGACATCGCATTGGCAGTACAAAACTGAATCCGTCAGTGATTCTAAATCCTCGATTACTTCCGCGACTGCGGATCGTTCACGCATTCCACAAACGGCCAAGTCGTAGCCTTCGGCAGCCAATGACCGGGCGATGCCTAGCCCAATGCCTCGCGTTCCGCCAGTAATCAGTGCGACGGGTGGATGGGTCATGTTTGGTTCTCTCTAGTTTCTTTGATTGGCAGAAGGCAGCCCTAGGGTAACCGCAATGCACAGATCACTTCATGGTCGCCGGATATGAAAGGTTCGACTTGGCTCCCCAACGTGTCCGTTTCTTGCGGTATTAACCTGGCACAGCACTGGACTGATTGAATCCGTAGGCGCGTTTCACGACTTGCGAGGATTTAATGATTTGTAGCGAACATCGCCAAGGCTTTCGGCTGCGGTAAATCACTTTCGAAGAACCGAATGTTTTGGCGGCTTCCGCTACGTCCCAGCCCGCAATCTTTGGAGTTAAAAAATACGCGAGTAATCGACAGCATGGTGGGATCAGCTACGAAAAATGGCAACCGCATTTCTGCGATTGCCATTTTGAAAGTAAATTCAGGTTCCGTCGTTGGCTATTGCCGTGTTGGATCGAAACCGGTTTGAGCAAGCTCTTCTTCTTCTTGAATGATGATCCGTGGGGTCACCATCAGCATCAGGCTGCGAGCGTCACGGCCCACTGATACATTTTTGAAGAGTCGGCTGAGGTAGGGGATTTTACTGAGCATCGGTACGCCGCGTTCAGCACGACTTTCGGCGAGTCGCTTAATTCCGCCCAACAAAATGGTTCCGCCATCAGGCACACTGACCGTCGTGCTAACCGTCGTGAAGGCGAAGGTGGGCAACTGCACGGTCGTTCCGGAGATCACGTCTTCTTCTTCCTCGGTGTCGACCGCGTCATTCTCGTCAACGACACCATCGCCGTTGGTGTCTTCTTGATCGCTACTGCTTCGCCTTGTCGTCCGACTTCCTTCAAAGGTGAAGGTGTTGACGTCGCCGATCTGGCTAAAGAACGGTACCAGCGTTAAGCGAACAAAGCGTTTGTCATCACTGACGATGCCTTGGACGTTCAGCTGCGTTCCTTCGTTAAGGACTACGATCACTGGTTGTTGTGCAACGGCAAAGTCACCCACCACAGGTGTAATGCTGGTCACGAATGGCCGCTGCGAGAAGTCGCTAATGGTCGCGATCTGACCATCAAACAAGGTCACCTTAGGAGCCTGCATCACGTTGGTGCGGTTGTCCGTTTGGATGGCCTGGATAAAGAAGAAAGCTTCGATGTCGCTGAGTATGGAAAAACCCAAGTTAGCAGCGGAGCCAAGGTTGGCACCACCGAAGGCCGGAGCAGCTAAGTCAAAGGCAGTATTTTCAAACGTAATGTCCAAGTCAGCCGTGGGTGTACCACCAGCGGTCGCACCGATCGTGATGCTGCCGCCGCCATCTTCATCGGGAAAGGAGTCGTTGTTGTCATCGACTTGGAAGTCAAAGTCGACACCAATTTGTTCAGCGAAAGCGTCCGATAGTGTGATGAAACGAACTTCAATCGTGATCTGTAGGTTCTGCAGTCGACGCAGCGATTCCAGAAGATCAGCGATCTGATCGTGAACATCACTGGTCGTGCTGATGACCAAGGACAAGTTTTGTGGATACTCTCGCATCGTGCTTGGCCCACCCAAAGCGTCCCAGGTGTCTGGCGACACGGTGGTTTGAATCAGGTCGATCAACGATTGAAAGTCAGCAAAACTGCTGCCACCACCGGCACCGGAGCTGGGCGAACCGCCCGGGCCAAAGCCGCCCTGAGAGCCCATCGAGTGGTACTGACCCAAAACATTGTTTCCACCAAACTTTTGCGGACCACCGCTCATGGGCGTCATCGCCGAGGCCATGTTGTTGCCCAAGTCGGACATCGAAACGGGAACCAGCTGAACGTCAGCTTGCGGTTGAGTCATTTGGTAAGCGGCTCGCAAAGCACCCGCTAATCCATCCTCGTATCCGCTCACAAAGTTCGGGATCGGAGTGACCAAGTCGGTGACTCGGTAGGTTCGCACGAACGTGTTGCTTTCCTTGACCTGTCGCGTCGTGATAATCAGCACATCATTTTTGATCATGTGCGATAGTTCATTCTGTTCCAATATCAGGTTCAGTGCACTTTCGAGCATGATTGGATCTTGCAACTGCAAGCTAACAGGCAATTCAGGCGTGACGCGAACGCTGCTGAGTGCTCGTTCATCAATGATGATCGGTACCCCTGACATTGCAGAAAGATCGTTAAGCACTTCGCCCAGAGGACGATTGCGGAACTTGATGTTGACCTTGTTGGACAGCTTTCGCCGAATCGCTTGCTCGGCTTCGCTGAGACGTGAATCGCTGTCAGCTCTGCCTAAACGATCGATCGATAGTTGTTTCCAAGTCTCGCTGTCGGGCATCGAGATTGGATTGTTGGGGTTGGTAATGATTGCCGACTCTTCGATCGCCAGCATTTCATTCAGGAACCCATCTTCCTTTGCGTTCTTCAAATCTTGGTTTCGCAAAAGCATCGTTTTCATGCGAGCAGTGTGATGCATCTGCGCGGCGATCGTCGAACCGGGAAGCAGTTCGCCAACTTGCTTGGCAATTACTTCGGCTTCACCGTAGCGACGGTCGCGAATAAGGCTATTGAACGTATCGGTCAGCGTCGAAACTTCCTGATCGATTGCTTGGTCGCGAGCGTCTTCGCGGGCCATTTCCGACTTGACCGAATCGTTGATAATGTCCAAATCGATTTTCGCTCGGTTGGCATCAATGTAGGTCTTCTGTTCTTTCAGAGCACGATCCACCAGCACGATCAAGGATCGTTTGGCTTTGTCGTCCACGTCGGAACCATCGACACGGCGGCGGAGTCGTTCAAGTTGATCCAGCGAGTCCAAAGGAGCATCGCTCTTGGTTTGTTCGGCGTTGGCAAGTTCGGAGGTGACTTCGCGGTAGAGCCTGCGAGTTTTTGCTTCTGCTTCAAGTTGTACTTTGTCAATCTCGGTGAGTTCGCCAGAGTCTTTCTGCTTCGACGGAACTAGACGCTTTGGTTGTAGCAGCGTCAACTTGTCTTGCAGTTGGTTCTGCTCGGCAACCGAAAGGTCGGACTTGTAACGCCAGGCTTCCAAGAATTTCTTGCGGGCTTCCGATCGATCGCCCTGGCTAAGCGATTGCAATCCAAGCTGGTAGGCTTCGGAAGCGTATGAGTTTGGCTTGGCCGTTTCTTGAGTGTTTTGCACCTGCTGAATAGGGGAAGCAGCATTCGCAGCGGGTTGGTTGAACAGCATTTGAGCGACGGCGGCTGCATCATCGGCAGGTGCCTGTCCGCCAGCAGTTTGCACCACCATTGCGGGATCGGGCATGCCTGATGCCGAGGAGTGGTCGGTCGCCGATGCTAACGCAATTCCACTGCGGCGAGCAGCTGATTCAGCATCGAGAACCAATTGCCATACACGAGGTTCGCCCGCGGCGAAAGCGCTTTCGGGAACACCGAGCGATTGTGCTTTGCCAGCAGCACCGAGTGCGGTTTGAACGTCACCACGATCCAGTGCAGCACGTCCGATCGCAATTTGACGAAGCGCTTCGGCCTTTGCTGCAGCGGGACTCAAGATTGGCTTCGCACCAGCGACGGATGGCATTCGTTGCAAACCTTGGTTTGCTGATGCGTAGGCGGGTGTTGAGTTTGCAAGCGGCAAGTCCAGTAAAGCCGCATCAAATCCGATGTCAGTCAACTGAGTTTTAAGTTTCGCAGCCTCAGCGGTCAGCGCGGGATTGCCGGCCAACAAGGGCGTCAGGGATCGATAGCCTTGAACCGCTTTTGCGTATTCACGCTGCTCGATAGCAGACCGGATGGCTCCGATCTTTTTCCCAACCGCTAGCGTTGACGATGCGGGTTGCGTTGCCGCCATGGCAGACGGCTGACCCAATTGTGCCTTTGCAGGCTCCAAGGTCACGAGCATGGTGAACGCGGCTAGGGCGATTGACATTACCCTAACGAATGTTTTTTTGAGCATGTCGGTGCTTGCGGTTTTGTGACGGTTCAACGCGACACTCCTTCTTCGCGGTGAGACTACTTGAAGAATCAATCAAGCGACAAAGCCGATCGTCGTATCCGTGACGAGGCCTAAACACAGTCGGATTCATTCCTGTATGAGCAGCAAAAGATGCCGCTAGGCTTTGTCAGTAGTAACTGCGAAGAGACCGTGTCAACAGCGATGCATTAAAAAAGCGAGCGAAGGATTGCTCCTTCGCTCGCTAGCATTTTAAACGTAAATAATCGCGCCAAGATTCAGGCTGGCTCCCTAGTTTAACGGAACCGTGGCCCGTCCAACTAAGGTGTTTCGAAATCAAGCTGGACTAAGCAACAGCCTTCTTTGCCTTCTTTTCATTTTTCCATTGAAACATCTCTCCAAACAGCTACTGAAAGAAGTGTAGCAAAAACAACTCAACTGATAAAAGGGAAAGAAAAGGCCCTTTTCACTGGGCTTATAA
>CAYVAN010000033.1:0-2792 GCA_964449225.1 uncultured Rhodopirellula sp. | reverse complement strand
CACGCAGCAGCTTGATTGCTTGCCAAGTAATGTCGAATTCGTACCAGCGATGGCCGTGCTTTGCCATGCGAGGATAAGCGTGGTGATTATTGTGCCAGCCTTCGCCGTAAGCCACGATTGCGACCAACCAGTTGTTGCGGCTGTCGTCTGTCGTCTCGTAATTGCGGTAGCCCCACATGTGTGAAGCGCTGTTGACCATCCAGGTCGCGTGAAGAACCAGAACCAATCGCGTGAACATTCCCCAAATCACCAATGACCACCCCATGTAAGAGCCGTCAATCGCATAGCCAATGCCGAAAAGGACGAAACCGCTAAGGATATGAAGTGGTAGGAACAAATAATCCAATGCTCGCATGTACTTTTCCTTGTACAAGTCGGGGGCCCAACGTTTCAGGTAGCCCTGGCGATCGCCATTATGCGTGTGAAATGCCAACCAAAACGCGTGGCTCCAAAATCCACCGTCGTGTGGCGAGTGCGGATCACCTTCTTGATCGCTCAATGCGTGGTGTTTGCGGTGATCAGCGACCCAGTCCAGGGGCGAACCTTCACCAGCCATCGTGCCAATCGTTGCAAAAACGTATCGAACCCATTTGTGAGTCTTCATGCCACTGTGAGTCAGCAAACGGTGATAACCCAGGCAGATTCCAAGGCTTCCCGTGATCCAGTGGAAAAACAGCATCACACCCAGCCCCGTCCAGGTGAACGTCAACGGAGCACCGATCAGGACAATTGCGTGCGCTAACGTCAACCAACCCACCGCCCAATAGCTGATATTGTTAAACCGAACGCGGTCCGAAGCGGTTTCACTCTGTGGAAACTTTTTGTTGTTGGCTTTGTGCTCGGCGAGCAGCGAGTTTTCTAGATCCGAATCGTCCTTGTTGTTCGCGTCAGCAGAGGTCAGATTTGATTGATCGCCAATCGCCTGTCCATCTGAGGGAATGGAATGATTGGTTGAGGATTTATTTTCAGGTTCAATGACAGAGGACATGTCGGCAGGTTCCTGCGCAGGTGTGTAAATACAGTTGCAGCTTTCCGGTGCTGAAACTGCTGGCAATCATTGCCAGATTGACCCACGGAGTCTATCGACCTGAACTTTGGCTCTGTCACCGGCCAATAGCGGCAATGTAAACGTAAGGTAATAGTCTCGATTGATACGGTTTCCGTTAGCGGCTGCAATTAATTACAGCCAGACTCGCCAATAATTTCGGCAAAGGTAACTTGACCGTTCTAAACCAAAAGCCTTGGCGTCTTTCGCTATGTCAAAGACCTGGGTTTCTCTGGATTCGCAGCAATGGCCGCCTGTTAGGCAAGTTCTTTGCTGCGTTCTGCGGAGGCTTTGACGGCTGCAATCATGGCCGCGCGAACGCCATTCTGCTCCAGAGCCTGCAAACCGGCGATCGTGGTTCCCCCAGGACTGGCAACGGCATCCTTCAATTGACCAGGGTGCAGGTTTGTTTTCTGAACCATTTCACCCGCGCCAACAACCGTTTGAGCAGCCAATTCCATCGCTAGGTCACGCGGTAACCCCGCAGCAACACCACCGTCGGCCAATGCTTCGATCAAGACATACACGTAAGCTGGCCCCGAACCGCTCAGGCCCGTAACGGCATCCATTTGCCCGTCACTGACCTCAGCAGCAATTCCAACCGCCTCTAATGCGCTCGCGACCAAAGATCGGTCGGTGTCGGCTACCTCTTCGCCGCAGCAAAAAGCACAAGCACCGCGTCCGACCAGGCAAGGAGTGTTAGGCATCACTCGCACAACTCGGCGATGACCAGCCAATTCGCAGAGCTTTTTTAACGGGAAGCCAGCCGCGATGGAAACGAGTAGCTTTCCAGACCAAAACCCGCCTGCTTGGTTCATGACGGTTGGGATGATGCCCGGCTTGACCGCTAAAATAATCCCGTCGGCCAATTTGACGGCCTGATCGAGTTCTGAATGCTGAACATCTGGCTGATTTTGGGACCACCATTGACGCGACGATTCGTTAGGTTCGACCAGAATGACGCTGGATGAACTGACCACGCCGGATTTGATCATTCCCCCGACTAAGGCACGTCCCATCTGTCCCCCGCCAACAACGGCCCATTTGAACTGCGTTTTCTGCTGAGATTTATCTGTCACTATTTCACCGTTATTGGTTTTGCAGGCATCCACGACTTCAGGATGACAACTTTTGGTTCAGTACCTGATTCGTTTCGCCTGTTCTCAATTGACCCTCTGTTGCCGCCCCTCTAAATTGATCGGTTTTTCTGATCCCAAACACCCCCCCAGAAAGTGCGGCGAAAATCGTGAATGACGCAATCGCCGAGCTATTGACTCCTTCCCCCCGAGATTTCAGCGTGCAAGAAGCCATCGCCAAAGCCAATACGCTCATCGAGGCGATGGGTTGGATTCGTCGTTTCCGCGGCAAAACCACGGTCATCAAGCTCGGCGGTAGTTTGTTGGAAGACAAAGACGCGTTGATGCACATCCTGCTAGACGTCGTGTTCATGGAATCAGTCGGGATGAAACCAGTCATCGTCCATGGCGGCGGCAAAGCGATTTCCAGTGCATTGGCGGAAACGGGCGTCGAAGCAAAGTTCGTTCGAGGCCGCAGGGTCACCGATGCCGCTACCCTGGAAGTCGTCAAACGGGTCTTGGCCGGCGAGCTGAACGAGTTTTTGACTAAGGAAATGGAGCGTCTGGGCGGTCGAGCCATGAACTTGTCACCACACACCACCAATGTTCTGTTCGGTGAAAAGTTGCCAACCAGTGCCGATGCAGAAACAGCACTAAATGAGGATCTTGGC
>CAYVAN010000032.1:15952-27811 GCA_964449225.1 uncultured Rhodopirellula sp. | reverse complement strand
ACCGTGCAATGCAATTGCCTGAACTGCGCTTCGCTTGTTCCGGCCTACATCCCCTGACAAACTTGAAAATGCTCTAGCTGGGCAGGGATTCGACTTTTGCGGCAGTGGTCGCCATCGCAGCTGATTTTGCTTGGGATCAGAGCTCCCGTATCCTGGCCGATGATGCTGGACCCGGTTGAACTGAACCGTGGCTGGTCAAGCTACGTATGTTCTCGGGAGAGTCCTGATCCGATTGAACAGTGGCTCTTGAACAGTGCCTCGAAACTGAACAGTGCCTCGAAACCTTACTTGCCGATGTCTGACCCAACGAACGTCTCCGCTGAATCATCGTCGCAACCGCCAATCGGCATGAACGAGCTGGGTATGAATGAATTGGGCGGCATGGGGGCTGAGACTGGCTACGGTCTCGAAGAGAACACGCCACCGCTTCGATTCTCTGGCTTTGTCAGTCTTTTGTTGGGGCTGCTTAGTTGGGTGTCAATTCTGGTTCTTGGTGCCGTCGTTATCCCCATTTTGGCCGTGTTGATTGGATTGGTTGCCCTCCGTCCTTCGCGATTGGGTAAGCCCGTCGGCACGCTACCGGCAAAAATCGGAATCTGTCTCGCCGTCGCTTTTGGTATCGCCGGATATCTCGTTCCATTTTTCAAGACTCAGACTCTTGGCGGCCAGGCCAAGGAGTTTGCGATGGATTACATCGACGTTGTCAATTCTGGGTATGACACTTTGGGAATTGAATTGAAGAAAGAGAAACGAAATCGATTTAGCAAACAGATGCCCCTTGATGATCACTACGACGGAAACGATCAGGCTGCTGAAGTGTTGGATAACTTTCAAAGGGATGGGGGGAATGCAATTATTCGTCAGGCAGGGCCCGATGCTAAATGGGTACTTGATCGGCCGATCCATGTATTCCGGCAATATGGTATCGACCGTGCCCACTTGGTATTGCGCAACGAACAAGGGAAGCTATTGCAGTTCTTCATGCACTACAAAGTAGATGGCAACGATGTTGGTCAGTGGCACATCAGTCAGGTTCAGCCCTATCGTGAATTGATTGTTGCCGAGTCCGTTTTGTAACTCAGTTGGACGGCCGACATTCGTTCTTGAAACAACTAATGAAAATCGCGGCTCTTGTTGTCAACTATTTCGTCGGCGGATTGATTGAGTGTCTCGACTCGTCCGACGATGACGTGAATCACGCCTTGTCGATTCTCTAGTTTGCCGTCGACCAGCCACGCATTGCTGGTTCGCGCGATGCGAAAAAATCGTTGCCAGACTTTGGGAAAGAAAACCAAGTTCATCGATCCAGTTTCGTCTTCGATGGTGACAAACGTAATGCCCTTGGCCGTGCCCGGTCGTTGTCGCATCAAAACCAGTCCGGCGATACGAACATGCCGTCCGTCGGCCAGCATAGGTAGCTGTGCTGCGGTGACGCAGTCCATCGAATCGAGTCTTGGCCGCGCGAACGAAACTGGGTGTGCTTTCAAACTCAAGCCGGTCATTTCGTAATCCGCTTGGACTTCTTCCATCGGTGACATAGGCACCAATTCATCAGGCGTGATTTCGTCATCGACGATATCGCGAAATAAAGGCTGGCTCCCAGGTTTTTCTTCTTGGCCGAGTGAATGCCAGATCGCTGCTCGACGATCGCCCGAAAGAGAGCCCAGGGCATCGGCATCTGCAAGAATGGCGAGTGAAGATTTCCCAAGGTCGCACCGTGCGGTCATCGATTTTAGACTTTCAAATGGACCACCTTCAGATCGAACATGCACAAGATTTTCACCGACTGCGATTGGAAGTCCACGAATCGACGACAGACCCAAACGAATTGCCATGGCGGGTTTTTCGCCGGCTTGATTCTGATTGGGCCCACCGATTTGGTTGCGATTGGGCCCGCCGATTTGGTTGCGATTGGGATCAGGTTCTAAGGTCGCATACCAATCGCTGTGATTGACATCCGCTGGGCAAATTCGAACGCCATGCTTTTTTGCATCGTCGATCAGTTGTGCCGGAGCATAGAAACCCATTGGTTGACTATTTAAAAGCGCGACGCAAAACGCGGCCGGGTAATGGCATTTTAGATAGCAGGACGCATAAACCAGTAACGCAAAGCTGGCGGCGTGCGATTCTGGGAATCCGTATTCACCAAAACCACGGATCTGGTTGAAGACTTGCTGGGCAAACTCGCCGCGAAGTCCACGTTGGTTCATACCTTCGATCAACTTGATGCGAAACTGGTCGATCAAACCGGGACGCCGCCATGCGGCCATCGCTCGGCGTAATTGGTCGGCTTCGCCGGGCGTGAACCCCGCCGCGACGACAGCCAACTTCATTGCCTGTTCTTGAAAAATTGGTACGCCCAACGTTTTCTGCAAGACTTGTTTGATCGCTTCGTTGGGATACTTGACCGCGGATGGATTTTGCCGAGCCTTCAAGAATGGATGAACCATGTTGCCCTGAATGGGCCCCGGACGCACGATCGAAACCTCAATTACCAAGTCGTAATAACAACGTGGTCGAAGCCGAGGCAACATGCTCATTTGCGCCCGGCTTTCAATTTGGAATACACCAATCGTGTCCGCCCGACAAATCATATCGTAGGTTGGTGTATCGTCAGGCGGAATCGTTGACAGGGAAAGTGGTCGGTCGTAATGAGTTTTCAACAGATCAAAACAACGTCGGATCGCCGACAGCATGCCAAGCGACAAGACATCGACTTTCAGGATGCCAAGTTCATCAAGGTCGTCTTTGTTCCACTGGATGACCGTACGACCTTCCATTGACGCATTTTCGATAGGGCAAAGTTCGCATAGGCTTCCGGCGGTCATCACCATGCCGCCGGTGTGCTGCGACAGGTGCCTGGGGAATCCGACCAAGTTTGTAACCAGATAAACAAAGCGTTTGCCAACGATGGATTCGGGGTCCAATCCGGCAAGCCTGCATCGATCGGGTAGCTCACCACCATCACTGCCGACCTTGGCAATCGTATCGATGCAGTCTCCGCTGACCCCGATGGCTTTTCCGACTTCGCGAATCGCACTGCGAGTTCGAAAAGTCGTTACCACCGCCGTCATTCCGGCGCGGTCTCGCCCATATTTTTCATACAGATATTGCAGCACCTCTTCGCGTCGCTGATGTTCAAAGTCAACGTCGATGTCGGGGGCTTCGTTTCGTTCACGCGAAACAAAGCGTTCGAAAAGCAGGTCTGTTTGACTGGGATCAACACTGGTGATGCCCAGGCAATAGCAGACGGCGGAATTGGCCGCCGAACCACGTCCTTGGCACAGGATATTGCGCTGCCTGGCGAATCGGACCATGTCCCATACGGTCAAGAAATAGGCTTCGTAGTTTAGGTCTTCGATCAACCGCATTTCGTGACGTAGTTGATCAAGCACTTTGTCGGGCAAGCCCTTGGGCCAACGTTGTTTGGCACCTTCCCAAGTCAATCGCCGCAGATGTTCGATTAGCGTCATGCCCGGTGGTGCCATCTCCGCCGGGTATTCGTAACGAAGTTGATCAAGACTGAATTGGCATCGATCGGCGATTTCGTTGGTCCGTGCGATTGCTTTGGGAACGTCACGGTACAGCTGGGCAATTTCAGCAAGGTTGCGAAGATGATGTTGGCTGTTGGAAAAACGATCTTCGTGAATGTTGTCGATCATTGATCCGGTTCGGATTGCGGCGACCGTATCGTGCAATAACATCCGCTCGGGCGAGTGATAGTAGACGTTGCCGGCTGCGACCAAAGGAACGTCGCAGCCGATGGACAACTTTTTTAACCGCTTGATTGCCAATGCATCATCAACGCCGCGATGAACTTCACATAGCAGGTATCCACGATCACCAAACGTGTCACGAAAATTGGTTCTTAGAAATCGCGACAATGATTGATTGGGATCCAAAGATGGCATCAGTCCCGCGATCATGCCATCACTTAGTTCAGCAACGTCATCGAAACGGAGTTCGCATTGGCCTTTCTCTGCTCGCCGTCTACCTCGCGAGATCAAACGACAAAGGCGTCCGTAGGCCGATCGGTCCGACGGCCACAGCACCATCGGTGGGCCGTCGGTTAGATGGATTTCTGAGCCAACGATGTATTTGAAGTTCAGTTCCTTGGCGGGCGCGAATCCGCGTACGACACCAGCCACGGTATTTCGGTCCGTCAGTGCGATGCCTTGGTAACCCAGCTGGGCGGATCGCTGAACGAGTTCGTCGGGATGAGAAGCACCCTCCAAGAAAGAGAAGTTGCTTTTGCAGTGCAGTTCGACGTAGCGCATCGGTGAATGAGGATCGTGCAGGGGTGGCTTTTTGTTCACGTTAGGCGAGTTGCTACCCGATGTCCAGCCAAGATGCGATTGGACTTCTCTTTAAATCCAATTCGCGGCCCAAGATTTGCTTACTTGATACGAATCACACTTATACGATTCCAGCTTAGGAGAAACCGCCGTGAACACTGCTCAGTCATCCTTTGATCGTCGCTCCCCGACGCATCCCGTCTTAGTGGGATACTTGTTTTGGCTGTTGGGGTTCGTTGGCGCACATCGGTTTTACTTCGGTAAACCTATTTCTGGAACGCTTTGGTTCTTCACCGGCGGGCTTTTCCTGGTGGGATGGATCGTTGATTTCTTTTTCATTCCTACGATGGCGGGGGAAGCCAATGCTAGGTTCGCTCAGCGAAAGATTGACTATACGGTCGCCTGGGTACTTCACCTATTTCTAGGTGTATTTGGGATTCACCGTTTCTATATGGGCAAGATTGGCACCGGCCTTATCTATTTGTTGACTGGCGGCCTGCTGGGGATTGGCTACGTCTATGACACGCTAACGTTGAATGAACAGGTGGCCGAATTGGTGTGACCGAATCGCACGGATGATCTCCCAACGAAAATCCCAATCGGCATCTGAGATCTCGACTATGAAACGATCTGGCGAACTGTCACTTTCGCACCCTGCTTGGCGATCACTTTCACCGATGAACCATCATCGATGAAATCTCCTTCGGTCACGACGTCGACCATGTAGTCACCGATCTTGATCCGACCACTTGGCCGCAGCGCTCCGGCGGCTTGACCAACATCCCCGATGCTAACGCGTTGCCATCCGGGCGTCATCGCCGCACCGATTGCATTAGCGGTTAGACTTTCGCCGGTTCCTTCCATCGCAATCGGTGGTTGCAATGTCAGACGGCTAAGGCCAGGAACTTGGCCGATGTAGCTGGACAGCGCAACGATTGCAATTAGAAATCCAACGAACGCTCCCATCACGGTCAGCACATCGAAACCAAGACTGTTGAGTTGTTCGGTGTTCTCGGGAATCAACACACGGCGTGACGCCATCACGAGGGAACCCAAAACCAATCCGATACCGCCCAAGCCAGCGATTCCAAAACCCGGAATGACAAAAATCTCGCAGGCGATAAAAACTAAGCCCAACGCGAACAGCAGAACCTCTAACCAACCAGATGTTCCCGCAGCGAAACGGCTCCAAAAGAATAGACTGAAACACAGCATCGCAATTAACCCACCGATGCTGATTCCCGGCGCGCTGATTTCAACCGCGATCGCAATCAATCCGATGGTGATCAACAAGAATGTCATCCAGCCGGTGTTTAAAAATCGTGCGATTGTTTCAGCCCAGGTTGGACCCATGACTTCGATCGGTGTTGTAACGCCTAGGAGATCAGCGACTTGGTCGATGTCATCAAAGGTTTCATCGGCCATGCCCAGTTCCACCAATCGATTGCCATTCGCGATAAAGAACATTTCTTTGCCCGCTTCACGAATTGGTTTGCCTTTGACCCATTGGTCGGCATCGTCAAGCGTCTTCCATTCTTTATCCGAGAAGTACTGGACATCACCGCTTTCTTGATGGGTCGCCTTGAAGACTACCATGTCTTTGTCGGTCATTTTCTCGGCCAGCACCAACGGCCGGCCGGTCGCACGAGCCGTATCGCGAGCCTTTTGCGCGACCAAGCTGCGGCTTTTCGCTTCGGCATACTGGAATTCGCCATTGAGTCCCATCACGATCACACCCGCATCACCAAGTCGTGCACCGGGCTTGATTAGGATCTTATCGCAGGCAAGCGAAAATAACGCCGCGCCGCTGATAGCATCGCGGCTGATCATGGCAACGGTTTCGACATCGTTAGCCTCCAAGACCATATCCATCAACTCGAACGTCACATCGACTCGGCCGCCGGGGCTATTGATGTCAAAGATAATTACCTTGGCACTCGAATCGACAGCTTGTTGAAACTTACGCTGTAGGATGCTGCCGGACAGCGGGTTAATGTCCTCATGCAATGCAATGATGACGGCTCGGCGGCCCGCCGGCGGATCTTGTTTCAAAATCTGAGCCTCGGTGAGAGTGGTCGCCAAGGTGGAAACGAAGAGCGCGATTGCGAGAGCATATCGATGTGTTTTGATCATGACTTTATTGTATCCAAGCTTGCGTCTGTCCAAAACCAAATCAGTCGCAGCATCTAGTTTCGTTTCCAAAAACTTGGGAAGACTAGAACAAGAACGCTGTAGACTTCGACGCGGCCTAGCATCATCAGCCAAACAAACATCAGTTTCGCACCTTGACTGAATTGAGCGTAATTCTGAGTTGCGCCGGCAACGCCAAATCCAGGGCCAATGTTGTTTAGCGTTGCGGCAACCGCCGCAGCTGAATCCAACAGTTTTTCATCAAGCGTGCTGTCAGTTTTTAGTGCTCCCCAGGTGCTGCCGGGTTCAAACGTGATTAGCAGCAACCACGAAAAAACAAAGATCGCCAAGATCATCGAGAAGTAAACAACGATTGCGTGCGGCAAATGTGCGTCGTCCAAAGTCGTGCCACCGATACGAATAAACCGAACCACTCGCGGCCGGTGCGCTCGTTCAATTTCTTGTCCCAGAATTTTGTAGAACAAGACATGACGAATCACTTTCATGCCGCCCCCAGTGCTGCCAGCGCAGCCACCGACAAACATGATCAGCAACAAGATCCCACGACCAAAGTTGTTCCAACCATCGAAGTCAGCCGTTCCGTAACCGGTTGTGGTCAAGATTGAAACGACTTGGAATAAACCGTATCGCACTGCGCTGCTAAAGGTCTCGAATTTCTCGTCTCCCGCTTTGATGCCAAAGAAAACAACCCCTATGGTCACCAACAGAATGATGCCCACGTAGGTTCGGAATTCAACATCGGCCCAAAGTTTGCGTGGTCCCCCCAGCAATGTTAGGTACAAAAGAGTGAAGTTCGTGCCCGCAGCGATCATAAAAGCGATCGTGGTGTAATCGACCAACGCGCCACGGAATTCACCCAGCTGCGCAAATTGCCCGAGGCTGGCGTTGTAGGTGCTGAATCCACCGGTCGCCATCGTTCCAAACGCATGGCACAGTCCGTCAAACAGCGACATGCCTTCGACCATATAGACGGCGGTCAAGATGATGTTAAGACCAACATAGATTGCTGCGAACACCAATGCGGTGTGCTGCATCCGCGGCATGCTGCCTTCTTTGGTTGGACCAGGCATTTCGGCTCGCATCATCGCTTTGCCAGCGGATCCTTGTCCCAGAATCGCGACGAACAAAACCACGATTCCAAGTCCGCCAAGGAAATGCGTCCAAGATCGCCAAAACAAAATGCAGTGTGGCACCAAGTCAGGGGATTCAAGGTCCGTTAGCACCGTTGCGCCTGTGGTGCTAAAACCCGATTGCGATTCAAACATCGCTTCGATGAACGTGATCGTGTTGCCTTCACTGGTGCAGGTGCCGCTCAGATAGAAAGGCATCGCACCCAAGATGGTGGCCATGACCCAACTGAGTCCAACGATGGCCATCGCTTCTTTTTGAAACAGCTGACCGCCGGGATTGCGACGGCCAAAGAATCGCATGACACCACCGGCAATACAGCAAACGACCATGCTGAGCAGTAGTCCGCGGAATCCCGCGTATTCAAAACGGTCTGCGGGATCCAGGAATGTCCGATTGGCGATCGCTGGATAGGCAAACGGCAAGCTGAAGCTCATTGATCCGCCGATCAAAAGGCAAACGGTACCAAGGGTGCGGATCAAAAGGAGGTAATTCAACGGTTTCCAGTTCAATCATACAGAAGACTTTGCGGAACAAAGGGTTTCCGCAGACGCTTGCGATTGTAGAAAGATGGTCGTTTTGATGCCATCGCCGGCCTGGCACGGTCAGGGCCGATCACTTTTTCAATTTAGGGGTGTCGTCAGTAAGTAGCGATCGCCGCGTAGGCGTTCGGTTTCCCTGCAATCGCCGAAGCTCCGCGAGAGCTTCGCTGCGGCGATACGGTCTCCAGCGTGAAAAACTGATTTGACCCGCTGGCGCGGGAAAACACCGCAGCTGATACCGTTGGGGTTCAGTTTCCCTAGCAATCAACCGACTCAATGCAGCGGGAATCAGTCGGTGGGATCCGCGACGCAGAAGATCGCCATGCCCGGCAAAATCACCCTATGCAGCATTTCTCGTAAGCGTTTGAACAACGCTCTCTGCAATCTGTAACGCCCGTGCAACCCGCAAGGATTCTCAGGTTTCGCCAGGCCCGTCATTCCGTGCTTTGGTTAGAACCCTGAATTTGCGTTTGATCGATCGATGCATCCAGCTCTGGCTAACTCTTAGCACTCAACGTGTGTGTGCGAGATTTTTCGGTTTCGCCAGCTCGGGTCTCGACGGAACTGTGCGAAGGTTTCGATAGAGCGATTAGAAGCCTCCCCCCCAAAAAGATTCACTTTATCGGCAATAACCTATGCGTTTTCACCTTTTGATGATTAGCGGAATGCTGGCCAGCGTTTTCGCCAATAGTCTGCACGCCCAGTCAATTATCGCTCCGCGTCCGTTCGATCTTACTTTTGCTAATAGCACGATCGGTACGCTCATGCCTGGCTACGACCTTGGGGTCGATTCCGAAGGTCGATCAGCATTCCAGGATGATCTGGACAACGTTGGTGCAAGCTGGGAACTAAAAGCTGTACGCAGGTTTTTGCACACGCGCACTAGTTTTGAAACTCGCATCTTTTATGGTTTGTCCCTTTCAAACCAAACTCAAAGTCCCAGCGATGTGGATGTCTTTAACCCCATCGACGGTTCCAGCAATGCGTTTACTGGCGGAAGGGCTCACTTGGGCGGCGATCTTCAGCTTTACGGTGGCGATTTTACGATCAAGGACACATGGCAAACACGGTTTGGCGGTTTGTCCGCAGGCATGGCGTTCAGCTACCTGGCGTTCGATCAAAGCTTTGACGCCGATTACAACGGAGTACGCCTGCTAAGCGAAGATCTTAATTCTGACTTTCTTGGCGGTAAGGGCGTCTTTGGTTGGGAGGGTTTCGTATTTGGACGACCCACTAACCTAGACCTTGGGTTTGGATACTACGATCTGGAAGCCGACTACCGGTTCGACGGCGGTGCAGTTGCTGGATCGCTTAGCAAGGACTTTTCGGATCACTCGGGGACCATCGATTTCAATTGGACCACATGGACTCAGCTTGGCCGTTTCTACACCGGTCTAAGCATTGGCGGAATGTACATCAGTGACATGCCGAAGATCCAGCACAACAGCGGGTCACAAGTTTCGATTAGCACCGATGACGCTGCTTTGTTGAATGCATCGGTTCAGATCTTGCTGTAATCGACGCTAGAACAACGGTGAAGAGTCTTCATCTCGATCGTCATCGATTTGGCCTAGAACTCGAATCGATGATGAAGCGGCAAACGCGACAATTGATTCACTTTCTGGACTTGGGTCGCCACTGGATTGACGGCGCGCAATTTCATTCATCACCACCAATGCGTCCAACGCGCTGATTGTCGTGTCGTTGTTAGCGTTGTAGAAAAAATCCTGACGTAGCGACGAAGGTTCGTTGCCGTCAGTTTCAGGCAACGTGATTTCACCGCCGTTGGCACTGATGGCATTGATCACAATCAAGGCATCAAACGCATCGATGCTGCCTGATCCGTCAACATCGAAGGCATCGACGGGATTAAAGAATCGGGATGTCACATTGATGGTGAAGGACTGTTCGGCTTCATTCCCGGCTCGATCCTGAACCCGAACGTCCAGCGAAAACAATTCTCGCTGGTCAGCGGTAGTCGCCCAATTCACTTGTCCGCTTGCTTGTTCAATGGTCAGGCCGGTTGGACCAGAAATCAAACTCCAATCAACATCGGCTTCATCGCTGGTCAAGGTTTCGGATAATAAATCGCCAGCGAAAAGATGGTCCGGTAGCGGGGAACCAATAAACTGCGGAGCCGAGCGATCGATTTGAATCAATAAGGAATCCGTTGCGTCGCTGATCAAATTCCCCACACGTTGCCGAGCGACAAATTCCAGCACTCCGTCCTGAATATCGTCAGGCAAATCAACATTCACGCTGACACTGTCATCGCTGGCTAGAGCCGTTCCCACAATGTCACCCGTTTCTACGCGGACGATCTCAACAATCGCGCCCGCGGTTACCGTATTGACGTTGAAGACCAAACTGCTGGAGTTGGTAATGTTATCGTCATCGTCGGACCCACTATCACTGCTAGACGACAAGTCGATGGATGCCGGCGCAGGCAGGCTGTCTATGACTTCAATCGTGAGCTCCTGCGAGTCGAGGTGATTTGGGTTTCCCGAAAAGGATCTTACGCCGACAATCAAATCGATTGAACCTACAAATCCTTCGTCGAGCTCCAGTTGCAGCTCATCATTCACCGGTTCGAGCACTTGCGTCGTGGTGTTGATATTCGAAGTTCCAAAGCCGTCGCTAAAAATCAAGCCGACAAATTGAAACGGATCGTCTTCTAGGTCGTTCGCTGTTAGCGGTAAAGAAAAACTTTCACCTTGGGCTGCCAAGACAACGGGGCTTGGGTCGACTAAAAAGGGGCCCGCATTAAATTCATCGCCGATGGTATTCACCGTGAATGTTTCAAACGACGAATTCCCCTCCGCATCGGTGATGGTGATCGTCACATCACTTTGCCCACCCGTTTCGATCGCTCGCAACATGACAATCGAATTTTCGATGTCTTCAAAAATGGTCGCCGATTCGATGACCACATCTGTTAGGGGACGATTCGTGGGCTGTTGACCGAATTGCGGTTCTTCAACAGGAACTTGGCTTAACGCTTCGCGAACATCTTCTCCCTCGACCAATTGTCCAAACACGGAATGGTTGAAGTCAAGGTTACGCGTGACCGCAGTTTCGCGTTCAGTAATAAAGAATTGAGAATTGTTGGTGTCATCAGCTGGTGTCTTGGCAAAGGAAAGAACACCATTCTGATTGTGTTGCAAATCAGGATGAAACTGATCGTCAAAGTTGCCCAGATCTGAACCTGTTTGCCCGGTCCCATTGGGATCACCCGCCTGTAAGACAAAGTCATCGACGATGCGGTGGAAAATAATACCGTCGTAGAATCCTTCTTCGGTCAGCTCGATGACCCTAGCCGTTGGTCGCGGTGCTCTGCCTTCGTATAGCTCAAAGATCAACGTGCCAAAACTGGCAACATCCAATCGTAAGCTCCGATTGCCTGTAATTACCTCCGCCGTCACAGCCTCGGGGTTGCTTACTTCCACCGACACCGTCAAGGCTCCACCGTCGACATCAAACCCGTCGATTGGTAGGTGCAGCGGCGCACCAAGTTCGACCGTTTGATCACCCAGTAACGCAAACGTAGGCGCATCACCAGCAAGTAAACGGCGAGATTCTAAGGACTCGCTCTTCAGTAAGCGATTTCGATTTGATGGGCGACGACGATGAGCTCGTTTGGATTTTCTCAACATATTCAGCGTGGCAAATGAGTCGAAATTTTCAAAGGTCTTAGTATAGTCTCCAACCCAAGCAAAATCGTCCAGGTATAACGAATTGCCCGG
>CAYVAN010000032.1:0-15942 GCA_964449225.1 uncultured Rhodopirellula sp. | reverse complement strand
TACCATATCCGAACGACGACCTCACATTTCACCGTTTGCAGGTAGGTAGTAGTTAGGGGCTTAAATGCAGTATCCAATTGACCTCCGATTCAAACTTCTGACTTTTGGCCAGCGGATTACGGCGACCGATTCGTCGGGCGCGATGCTGATGTTTATCAAGCAAAAGATGTTTAAGCTGAAAGAGAAGGTTGAAATTTATGCCGATGAAAATCAAACGCAGGTGATCTTTCGGATCGAGGCTGATCGAATGATCGACTGGTCCGCTAATTACGCTTTTACTGATGGTCAAGGCAATGATTGGGGGACGGTGCGTCGCAAGGGGATGCGTTCGCTGTGGTCTGCTCGCTATGAAGTCATGCAAGAAGGCCAAGTTGATATGGAAATCAACGAGGAGAGCCCGATGAAAAAGATCTTTGAAAGCATCCTATCGGAGATTCCAGTTCTCGGCTTTGCTGCTACTTATTTGATCAACCCCAGCTACCTGATCCGTCGAACCGATGGCACACCTGTTCTGCGACTCATCAAACAGCCAGCCATCTGGGAAGGGAAATACACCATCGAAAAACTTGGCGAATTGCCAGAGGACGATGAACTAAGGTCGTTAATGGCATTGATCATGTTGGTGTTGCTGGAACGCCGCCGCGGGTGAGCAAGTCGTTTCGCAATCGTTTAATTCGTACTCTTAAGTAAATCCAGTTTATGGCAAAACTGACTCAGCCCCTAAAGTGGCACGGTGGGAAATACTATCTACGCAAATGGATCGTTGGCTTAATGCCGCCGCATTTGCACTATGTCGAGCCATTCTTCGGTGGCGGAGGGATCCTGTTGGCTCGTGATCCTGATCGCGACTGGATGGCTAGCGGTGATGAAAAATTATCCGCTGCCGAAAAAGGTAGCAGCGAAGTTGTAAATGATCTCCATGGGGAACTGATCAATTTTTGGCGAGTCCTTCAAGATCCAAACCACTTTAAGGTGTTCCAACAACGAATTGAACTGACGCCATTTAGCGAAGCAGAGTTCGACGAAGCCTTCGAGCATTCTCGCAAACCCACACTGACGACTGACGATTCTCCGGTTCAACGAGCGGTGTATTTCTTTATTTTGGCACGCCAATCACGCCAGGGGCTCATGCGAGACTTTGCAACCTTGTCGCGAAATCGCACGCGGAGTCGGATGAACGAACAGGTTTCAGCTTGGCTGAATGTCGTCGAGGGTTTAGCCGATGTTCACCAACGTTTGCGCAATACCGTCATCTTGAATCAACCCGCAACCAAGGTGATTCGAAAGCAAGACGGACCTAAGACGCTGTTCTACTGTGATCCGCCGTATGTCCACGAAACTCGCGCGACCACTGGCGAGTACGCGTATGAGATGACTGAGGCCGAGCATGAAAGCTTGTTGGAAACGCTCGCGGGATTGAAAGGCAAGTTCATGCTAAGCGGCTACCCAAGCAAGTTGTACGAAAAATGGGAGAAGCAGTATGGATGGAATCGCCACGATTTTGAAATCGACAACAAAGCGGCATCCGGCAAGGTCAAAGAAAAGAAAACAGAGTGCCTGTGGTGCAACTTCTAAACCTTAGAGTGAAGTTCAGGTCTCCCGAACAAGGTAGCAGAGGTTGTCTCAACCTCCTTTCTCACACTGCTCGCGATCGAGTTTGGGTCAAGCTCTTCTGCACTGTGACTGTTTGAACACAGAAGCCGTTGAGTGTTAGAAATTCTGTTCGGTGGGAGAGAATACAACCGCGAAATACGCCAAAGACGCGAAAAAAATGGTAAACCACGGTACTGCAATCGATAGGCTTTCGCGTCTTTCGTTTCTTTCGCGGTTGTTCCTCTCTTCTCTTCTTCCGGCGCGCCGCTTTTCAAAGTGATGGGTGGAGCGTGGACTGTTGCGTTTGGCTTTGGTCTTTTTGGGGAACCGTTGCTATGTCCACAGGTCGCGGTCTAGATTTCGGTAGCCGATGGCTTCGGCTAGGTGCATTTCTTCGATTGAATCATCGCCAGCAATGTCGGCGATCGTTCGGCTGACTCGTAGGATCTTGTCGTGAGCTCGGGCGGACAGGCCCATTTCCTCGACGCTGTGTCGGAGCATTTGTTGGCAGCTCTTATTGAGTTCGCAGAATTTACGAACGTCACGGCTACTCATTTGCGCGTTGTAACGAGTTGAGGAATTTGTGAAGCGGTCAGCTTGCCGCTCGCGTGCTCGTTCGACTTCGACTCGCATTTGTTCGCTTGACGTTCCGACTTTGGTTTTGGAATTGCCTTGCAATTCTTCGAAGGGAACCGCTGGGACTTCGATTTGAATGTCGATGCGATCAAGCAGCGGACCGGAGATTTTGTTGGTGTACTTTTCAATTTGTGGCGGCGTGCAATTGCAGCTTCGTCTGGGGTCTGATCTGTATCCGCACGGACATGGGTTCGCTGCGGCCACGAGCATGAAATCGGACGGAAAGGTGGTCGATCGCATCGCGCGGCTGATGGTGACGTTGCCGTCTTCGAGTGGTTGCCGCATGACTTCCAAGGTCTTGCGATTGAACTCGGGAAGTTCATCAAGGAACAAGATTCCGTTGTGTGCCTTGCTGATTTCACCTGGTGCGGGTGGACTTCCCCCGCCGACTAAACCAGCATCACTGATGGTGTGGTGTGGCGATCGGAAAGGTCGTCGCGCTAGCAGCGGTTGCCCAGCGGGTAGCTGTCCGAGTGCAGAATAGATACGAGTCGTTTCAATGGATTCGGCAGCGGAAAGTTGCGGCAGAATGGTTGGCATCCGTTTGGCCAACATCGTTTTACCGCTGCCGGGTGGACCCACCATCAGCAGGTTATGCTGCGCAGCTGCGGCCAGCGTCATCGCTCGTTTGGCAGATTCTTGCCCCCGAACGTCGGCGAAATCTAAGTCGTAAACGCTGAACTGTGCAAAGAGTTCTTGAATCTTACTGGGGTGCGGATCAATGTCGATCTCGCCAGCGAAGAAGGCGACTGCTTGAGCGAGTGATCGGACGGGGATGATTTCCAAGTCTTCGACGACAGCGGCTTCGGCGGCGTTTTCGGCTGGGACTACGATTCCGCGAAGTTGCTTGTCTTTGGCGGCTTCGATGGCGATCGATAGCGCGCCTTTGACGGGACGGGTCTGTCCTTCGAGCGCAAGTTCGCCAATCACGGCGTAGTCTTCCAATCGGTCAGCCGCCAATTGTCCGCTGCCTGCCAAGACGCCGATGGCGACTGGTAGATCAAACGACGCGGCTTGCTTGGGAAGATCGCCCGGTGCCAAATTAATGACCACGCGATCTTGCGGGCGAATGAATCCACTGTTGACGATCGCTCGTTCGACCCGATGGGTTGATTCTTTCACCGCAGCATCGGGAAGACCGACCAATATCGTTTTGGGCATCGCGGCCGGTGAGATATCGACTTCAACATCCACCGCCATCGCTTCAATGCCTAGCAGCGTAAACGTTTTCAATCGAGCAAGCATCCAAATGATCCTGGTGTGCAGCGTTACGGATGTCCACCGCAATGGTGACGTCTCTTTGGCGGCCCTGCAACTAGTTGGAACTGGCGGAATCGCTCTGTCGTTTTCTTGAGGCAACGGAACCTTGGAGCGTTTTTCCAACGCGGTCGAAATCCGCAGGCAGGAATCACTACCTGTGGCACAGCGGTTTGCTGGATCGCGACGGCGTCAAACATGAGAGTTTTTTAGGCACTTTCCCAAGATTTCATGATGCTTAGGGCCCCAGTTTGTCGATTGTAACGACGAAAGCCGTCCTGAATCGGGGATGTGCGTCACACCTTCGGGGATGGGCATTGTGGACCACAACTTGTCGAACAATTCATTAGGTCACGCACGTCGCATTCGCGGGCCTATCTCGGTGGCGATGTCATTACTTGCATTGGTTTCAGCTATCCAGATGACCGGATGCGCGACGGTTCTTAGCGAAAAACGCTATCCCGTTACGATCGCTAACTCTCAAACGCCCACCTTCTTTTCGGTCCACGACCGCAAAAATCAAGTCATTCATCAGGGGGTGACTCCGCAACAGGTAACGCTGGACGCTAAGTCGTATCCTTTTTGGCCCGCGAAGTACTCGGTCGTCTTTGCAGGGCAGAACTCATCGAGCGAGTCGCATGAATTGAAAGCCGGGCTTGATCCTTGGGTCGCGGGCAACCTTATCGTGGGCGGCGGACTTGGTGCCGTCATTGATGGGGCGACTGGTGCAATGTTCAAGCTTCCTAAGACGGTTACCGGCAATGTTCCGCCGCAACTTGCCATCACGGATTCCACCAAGGGGTCTCTTTTGGCAGCTTCGATCATCAAGGGGCAAGGCGATGCCCAAACGATTTCAAAGACCGTCGCCGCGTCTGAACCAGTCGCATTTATTGCTGCAAACGCAAACGGAATTAGCGCGGGCGTTGTCAATGGTGATGCAAAACAAAACAGCGTCATGCCGGTATCCGCATCTTCGCAGTCGCCAGCTTACACGCGTCGGTGAATCCTGTTGAAACGACTTGGACCGATCTGGAATACGACAAATCGGTCGAAGGCCAGAATCCAGCAATTGAATCTCCGGTAGCAGGTTGTGGATGATGCATCGCTTGAATGCTGGACATCACGATTGCTCCATTCGGAATCCTACTGCAACAAGTCGATCGCTGCAGCTGACATCGTTTTGAAAGAAACCCTCAGTGTTTCAGGAGCGTCGGGGTAGTAGGTGGCTGAATGCAGTGATGGCGGTGGGATTTCCATCTTTTCGAATCGTTCTAAGCGATTCGCGTTCACTGATCCCACGCTGTACATCAGGATTGGAACGCCTGCGATTCCATAACGGCTAAAATCTTCGCCACCCATCGACGGGGTGCCGTCTTCGACGTGATCCGCTCCGATCAAACTTGAAAATAAGGTTCGCATTCTGGCGGCCAGCTTTTCATCGTTTTTTAGCGACGGAGTTCCCTCGCTGAAAAACAGAACGGGTGACGGCGCACCATGACTTTGTGCAACGCCTTTGGCGCGGCGCTCAATTGCAGCAAGCAGTTTTCTGCGGGATTCGTCTCCATAGCTGCGAACTGTCAATTGCAGTTTGCACTCATCGCCAATGATGTTGTGCTTGGTTCCCCCGTGAATGGACCCAACCGTGATCACAGCTGGTTCTTGTGGATCCATTTCTCGGCTGACAATCATTTGCAACGACATCACCAAGTCGGCAGCTTGGACAATGGGATCGATTGCTGTTTCGGGTGCTGATCCGTGACCGCCACGCCCGATCATGGTGATGTCAACGCTATCGACATTGGCCTGTGAGAAACCCGATCGAATGACGACGTTTCCGGTGGGACGGTTGCTGCGGACATGCATCGCCAGTGCATAATCGGGTTTCTTGAATCTCTTGAACAATCCGTCGTCCAACATTGCTTTGGCACCTTTTCCTTGTTCTTCCGCTGGCTGGGCGATCAACATCAACGTTCCTTTCCACTGATCGCGGCTGTCAGCCAGGTATCCCGCGACGGCGGTTAGGTTGGTCATGTGAATGTCGTGACCGCAGGCATGCATAACGCCTGTTTCGGCTCCGTCTTCGTTGATGGCAACGACGGTGGACGCGAATGGCAACGGTGTGGCTTCGGTGATGGGTAGAGCATCCAGGTCGGTTCGTAACATCACAGTTGGACCTTCGCCGTTTTCTAAAATTGCAACGACTCCGTGCCCACCGACACCGGTCGTGATTTTGAATCCAAGGTCTTCCCATGATTCGGCAATTTTGGAGGCAGTTTTCTTTTCGTAAAGCGAAAGTTCCGGGTTCGCATGGAGCCAGCGATATAGTTCCATGTGTTTGTCAAGATTGCTGTCGAACCATTCGTCTAGGTCGGCCGCCACGCATGAATTCACACTCACCAGCAGCGTGCAGAAGAAAACACAAACCGCGGCGATTGAGAGTAGATCTAAGAGTCGTGATTTCTTCATCGTCGTTTTCCTAGAAAGATTCGAGCGAAGTAGAGAGCTTGGACAATGGCTCCGAGTGCGGCAACGACGTAGGTCATCGCGGCCCAGAACAGAGCCTTGCGGGCACCCTTGTAATCATCGCCCTCGGCCAAGCCTGCTTCGGATAGCCACACCAAGGCTCGACGGCTGGCGTTAAATTCAACTGGCAAAGTAATTAAACTAAAAAGCGCGGGCAGCCCTAGTGCAAATAGACAAACGACTGCCATCCCATGTTGCCCTGCAAACTGCGAAATACCGGCTCCGCCAAACGCCAGTACCGGCAACGCAACATTGCTAAGTTTCAACAGCGGCACCATCTTTGAACGTGCCCAAAGCAGAGGATACCCAGTGGCATGTTGAACCGCGTGGCCGCATTCGTGCGTGGCAACGGCTACGGCGGCAACGTTGCGATCATCAAAGACGACTTGGCTTAGATTGACGGTTTTGTTTCGAGGGTCGTAGTGATCGGTCAGCTGCCCTTTCGTTGAAATCACTTTAACGTCACTGATCCCGCGTTGACGCAGCATCTCTTCAGCTGCCTCGCGACCCGAAACGGGCATCGGTTCTTGGGAAAATCGAACGAATCGATTTCGCATTTGATTGGCAACCAACTTACTAAGCATTGGTAGGCCAAACAGAATTAACAAAAAGAATGGGTCAGTCACGGACGGTCACTAGGTGATAGGGAAACGAGATCAGCCGTAAGTTTGACTCAAACGGAATCGCACATAGTTCACTGATCTTACTAAATCAGGAAATCACCAACGGCGAGTTGGAGGTCAACGAATTGGTAGAGTTTACCAGGCTTTGCCAATGGGTGGTGTTAGAGTCGTTGGGGTCTGAATCCGTAAAACACGTTGATAAGTTTGCGACGTTTTTGTCAACGCCGTTGTTGCCAATGACCATCGAGACCCATCGATGGTTGCCGAATCGTTGCGTGAAGATAATCGATATGACCGGTATGAAAGAATTGCAGGGTGAATTGCATTGCCGTTCGCTGCACCTTCCCGCCTTCGCGGCGGTTACTGGTAACATCTATCCATTGAAGAACGCGGTGCGTGAGTATTTTCCTGAAGATGGCTTTGCGAAAGAAGCTGACACGCGATTGTACGATACCAAACCTCAAATTAAGCCTGCTCCTTATCGCTGAGAATTCGTCGTGGATGAATCAGAACTTTCCGGGGATTTTGATCCTCAATCTTCGACGTCTTCTTGTGGGGTGACTGATTGCGGATTAGTTCGCGAGCTTAATCAGGATCAGTTCTTGATCGCCCAGCTGAATAAATCGATGCAGGTGTCTGCGACATCCATGCCTTTGGCGGATCGGTTGTATGGGAGCGTGCAAGGCGAAGTATTGCTGGTGGCCGATGGTATGGGTGGGCATGCAGCTGGTGAAAAGGCAAGTCACTTAGCGATCGAGCACTTTGTCCATCGCTTGCTTAGCAGCGTGCATTGGCATTTTCATGATGATACCGATCGCGAAACTGAATTCATGGAGGATCTGCAAATGATGCTCCGAGATGCCCATACCAAGATCGTTGCTGAAGGACAGCTGCATGAGGAACAACGGGGGATGGGGACAACGTTGACGACGGCGTACATTGTTTGGCCAAGGATGTATGTGGCACACGCGGGAGACAGTCGTTGCTATTTGATTCGCGGCAATGAAGCGAAGCAGATCACAACGGATCACACCGTGGCGCGTCAAATGGTGGAAGCTGGTGGGCTAAAACCAGAAGAGGAAGCCGGTAGCAAATGGAGCAATGTGCTTTGGAATGTGCTGGGCGGGCGGATGGATGGTGGCGACATTGAGCCAGAGGTCATACGAGTTGATTTGGAACCCGGTGACCGTATTGTTCTATGTAGTGATGGACTGCATCGCTACATCGACGCTGAACAACTGGCTGCGGTAATTGAAGAATTCGAACAGCCTGATGCCGCCTGTCAGCGTTTGATCAAAATCGCTAATGATGCAGGTGGCGAAGACAACATCACGGTGATCGTTTCTCAGCCAATGGGAAGCGACACCATCAGTACTACTTGGATCAGTGACCCAGATACGGAATTGCGAACTTCTGCGGAGCTCGCGGATACAGAGGTTTTTGATCAGCGTGATGGAGACGATTTTGGAGACCGAGATGATTCCCAGCTACACGACACGATGCCTGAATAGGGCTGTCACTACTGCGTCGGGGCATTCGTCTGAGCACTAAAAGCACGCCTTCGATTAACCTTGCCCCCGGTCATTCCGCCAGCGTTTTAGCGGGTGCCTTCTTTGGCGCGGGTGCCGCAGTGTTTTACACGGCGGCAAATGTTGCGCTTCGAAAATGCGTTGGCGTCGACCCGTTCTTGGTGGCCGCCGTCAAAGCAGTTCCGACGGTGATTGTGCTCGGGCCGCTACTGGGATGGATGTTATTTCGCGGCATGACCTTAATGACCAGCGGTCGGATGATTCCACGTTTCATCGTGGTTGCGTTGATCGGTCAGTTTGTTGGCAATGCAGCGTTCCAAGTGGCCTTGGAAGTGATTGGCTTGGCGGCATCGGTTCCGATCACGTTGGGTGTTTTAATCATTGGTGGGGCCGTTTTGGGGCGTATCGTTTTGGGTGAACCCGTTCGTGTGACAACGATCGTGGCAATCACCACATTGATCGCAGCGATTGTCATTCTGTCATCGCCGGGCGAATCCACGATGCCGCCGGAATCGACCTCCGAATTGTCACCGCTAGTGGGTGCATTTTGTGCCGCTGCGTCCGGTGCCGCATACGCATTGTTTGGTGTGGTGATGCGACAAACCATGAACGGTGGCGTGACGGCAACGTTGACCATGTTCATCAGCGGATTAGTAGGAACGATTTCACTTTGGTCATTCACGGTGTTGCACCTCGGTCCCGAAACGATCGCGATGACCGAACCAGACCAGTGGATCATCATGGCGTCGGCAGGCGTGTTGAACTTCGCCGCCTTTGTCGCGTTGTCTTACGCCTTGAAGGCTTTACCCGTTGTCGCGGTTAATCTGATTAACGCTTCGCAAGTAGCGATGGCGGCCGTTGCCGGTGTAATGATTTTTTCCGAACCTGTCACCAATTCACTGCTGGCTGGAATCGCACTTACTTTTCTGGGGTTATTGATCTTGGCGATCGGACGAAAGAAGAAATCGCCTTAGCTCTGGTCAGGCCGGTGTCAATTTCGTCACACGACCGCTGGCGACCCATTCGGCAATGTAAATGTTCCCCGCCTTGTCAAAACATCCATCGTGCGGGTGAATGAACTTGTCCTGTTGCCATCGGCTTGGATCGCTGTGCAGGGTGAATGTTTTGTTTTTTTGTTTGTCAGCGAGAATCCGCTGTTGGTCGCTACCGATCGTTACCAGCGTGTTGTGGTTTTCATCCAAGATTGAAACGCGAGCGACAAATTCGGGAACGAGCATCAGATTGCCTTGCGTGTCCACGTTGGATGGCAAACCGAATCCGGTGACGGTTTTTCGGTAGGTTCCATCGAGCGAAAAGAATTGCAGGTCATTGTGTGCCCGGTCAGCGACCACGATTTGGACGTCATCTGAATTACGGTCATCGATCCAGATTCCGTGCGGTAGATTGAACTTGCCGCGTCCTGGGCCTGGACCGCCAAAGCATGACAGCCAATTTCCGTTGGCGTCGTAACGGTGAATTTTGTAGCTGCCGTAACCATCGGTGACCAGGAAATCGCCACAGGGTAGGAACGCGAAGTTGGTTGGCATGAACCGGTCGCGGCCCCAAATCGGCTGCGGGTCGGTCGCTTCGCCGTCGGCGTACAAACCACTTTCGACCGGAGCATTTTTCTGCCAATCGGTTTCGCCGGATAGCGTTAACTTGGCGATCGACTTGATTCCCCGGTATCCCGCGACATACAGATACGACGTTCCATCTTCGACTCGGATATCCAGGCCATGACCACCACCCTGAAATTGTTCGCCAAACGAACGAATGAACTTGCCCTCACTGTCAAATGCAAAGATCGATGGGTGATCGGCGATCGTGGGGTCGCCTTGGTGGATGACGTAAAGATGATTGTTCGAATCAACCGCCACTCCATGGGTGACCTGCCAATGATACTTGCTGGGCAGTTTTGGAAACGCATGTTCGCAGCGAAATTTAAGTTGACCCTTGCCAACGACACCCTGCGCAGCAGTGCGTTTGGAGCTTAACACCGCTGGAACACCAACCGCGATCGCTGCGGCGGTATTCAAGAATTGACGGCGGTTGGTAGATTGGTACATCACGCCTGCCTTTATATCCGCCGCTACAAGAGAAACCAATGACTTCAACCGACCGGTTCGCGTTTGGGGAGAATTGGAAAGCTTTTTTGCAATCGTTGGACGAACACCGTCTCGCTCGCGCGATTGATTCCCTGCGAATTCGGTTGCAGACCGATGCTCTGTCAACCGACTTAGCGGGGAAACGTTTCCTAGACATTGGGTGTGGCAGCGGTCTGTTTTCGCTGGCGGCTCACCGAATGAAAGCGGAAGTGTTGTCGATCGATTTTGATCCGCAATGCGTTGCCTGCACTGAATCAGTGAAAGAATCCTTCGGTAGCTCAGATCCAGAATGGATCATCCAGCAGGGTTCGGTACTGGACGAATCGATGATGCAATCGATCGAGACGTTCGACGTTGTGTATTCGTGGGGTGTGCTGCACCATACGGGGAAAATGGATCGAGCAATCGAATTGGCGAGTCGCTGCGTTGCTGAAGACGGCATCTTCTTCATTGCGATCTACAACGATCAAGGTCGTGCCAGCAGGCGTTGGCTGCGCATCAAGCAAGTGTTTCATCGCTTGCCCTCGCCGCTTCGCCGTGCATGGGTTGGGATCGTTGCTGCGGTTTATGAGACTAAGTTTGCATTAGCGCGAGCTGCTTCGTTTCGGAATCCGTTGCCATTTGCAGATTGGCGAGCCAAGAAAGAGGACCGCGGGATGTCGGTCTGGCATGACTGGGTTGATTGGGTCGGTGGTTTACCGTTTGAGGTTGCCACACCCGACAAGATTATCAATCAAATGCGAACGCGAGGCTTCGTGATTGAGAATCTAACCACGGTCGGTAACGGTTGGGGATGCAACGAGTATGTGTTTCGGCGAATGAAAATGTGAGAACTAAATGTGGTCTGGTTCAGTCGCTGTTAGTTACCCATTCGCTCGTCTAAATCTTCAATGAACCGATCACGATCTGCTGGCGACACGATCACTGTCTTGTTATTCGTTTTGATTTCGACTCGTTTTAGTGACAATGCGGGTCCGCTACGCCACGTTGATGTTCTTTGTGCAACTTGAATGTCGCTGTACAAGATTCGGTAAAAGACAAAGAGTCCGCAGCGAATCGAAACTGCATCCTGAGTAAGTGTGTAACGGCAAGGCAGCGTGCAGGCGATCGAAACCAATAGCGTTACCGCAGCTGCGGCAAACATAATTGCGGCATCGTCTGCTTTCCCAATGGCGAAGCAATATACTCCGATCGTCGCACTGGTCAGCGGCGACAAAAGCAACAACACAATCACCCATCGATCAATTGCCGATTCGTAAATGGTGATACGGTGGTTGGGATAATTGACAGGTTCCGAATGGTTCATGGGGTTGCTTGGTTTTCGCGGATTCGTCGCATTGCTTCACGTGGCACCAAAATAGCGACCAAGGTACCACCAAGGATTGCAATCATGATGCTAATCCACTGAGCGGCGGTTGCGTTGGTATCATTGGACAGGACCGCTGCGGTGCCACTGTGGACCCAGAGAACTTGAGGAATCACGGCGAACGCGGCCGCAGCAAGGTAGGGTTTTTGGCGTGCCCGACAGGATCCCATCGCATAACTAATGACCATTGTGGGCACCGGCGTTAGTCGCACCAGCAGATGCGATTTGAAGCCAGCATCAGCTGCCATTTCCGCCATCGATCGAACGACAAACTGTGCGTTGGTGATGTCTTGTTCATCGTTTTTAGCGAGAGGTTGGTGAATCAACCAGCGGCCGATGTGATAGTTTAGCAGGGCGGCAGTCACGGCCAAAATCAACATCACTCCGCTGCCAAACCAGGTTCCGAATAATGCGCCCGCCGAGATCGACATGAAGGTTTTCGGAATGCAGACGGACATTAGAATGACTCCGACGCAAACGAAAAGAATCGGTGCCAGTGGCCCCAAAGTTTCCAGCCATTGTCGAAGCTCAGCGAAATCGATCTTCCAGTGGAGCCATAACGCGAGTGCCGCTAGTAACAAAGCGGAACTTAAAATTCGATAGACTTTGTACCGAGACGCTGGGGGCCGCGAAGATACGTGTAGGTTTGCGTGGTTCACAAAAACATCATAGCTACTCGTCTGGGAAACGACATGACGCGATGATTAACTTGAACTCAAATTTTGTTTGCGATGTTGAGTGTTCGTCGGATGAAAAGGCTTGGCAACCCTGGTCTCGGCTGAATTTATTTCGGAACCCGTTTGGCGAACTATCGATTGTTGAACGTGCTGAACTGGCTGTCGTTGACGAGGATTTGCTTAACCAGATCACGTTGGATCGGTGGACGGCGATCGAATTCATTGCCGATTGCGGTCGCGGCAAATCGACTCGTTTACATTGGCTGCGATCAAGATTGCCGAATTCGTCTTACGTTTATCTTCCCGAGGAAGGCCCGGTGCCAGCGATTCCCTGGGGTAATCCACTGATGATTGACGAGGCCCAGCGAATGAATCGACGGGCAAAGCGATCGGTCTTTGCGACTGGGATTCCATTGATTCTGGGTACCCACCAAAGTCTGTCACGAAGCCTTCGCCGATGTGGCTATGAAGTGCGGAGCATTCGCATCGGGCGGACGAACACTGCTTCATTCATTCAAAAAGTTTTGAATCGTCGAATCGAGGCGTCGCGTTGCGGTGATGGACCGATCCCCGTCGTCTCGTCGGCGGAAGCTAATCGTTTGTTCGCAAGGTTTGGCAGCAACGTGCGGTCGGTTGAAGGATATCTGTACGAACAATTTCAACAGAGAATTGCTGATCAGATGGGTCAGTGATGATGGCGATTTTCAAGGCAGCGGATTTGTAGAATGTCTAAACCAAAACTATCAGTTGAATTGGCCGAACCAGATCGAATCTATCGTGGCGGCGATACGATTAACGGTGTTGTTCGCGTGGAAGTCGATAAAGCGATTGCGTGCAATGGCTTGAACGTTCAAGCGGGGTGGCGGACCCATGGTCGCGGCAATGTGGCTTCAAAAACGGGCGATTCAACCACTTTGTTTCAGGGGCAATGGCAAGCGGGCGAATCGCTGGAGTATCCGTTTGAACTCATTGCTTTGGATTGGCCGCCGACGTACCACGGACATTATTTGAATGTCGATCATTACGTGGATGCCAGAGCGAAGATTGCGTGGTCGTTTGATCCCAAGGCATCTACGGCGTTCCAGGTCAGTGCTTCGCATGTTCCAGCGAATGTAGGGGCGGCTGCCACGGTCCCCTTGGTTGCAAAGGCGTTCGTTGGTGTGATCTTTGCCGTCATCATCGCAGTGTTCTTCACGGTCGGAATGGGAATGGTGGTGGGGCTGGGATGGATTGGTGTGCCTTTTTTGCTTTTACCGCTCTCGGGAATGGTGTTTTGGTTTCTGAAAACGTGGTTGCCAAGATTTCTGCTAGGGAAGGTTGAGTGTGAGTTGGCCGAACAGGCCGTTGTTCCAGGCGGATCGTTGACCGGGGAACTCGTTTTGAAACCTCGGCGAAGTGTGGCGATCAATGGCATCACGATGAAGTTAGAAGGCCGCGAAAAGGTCGTCAGCGGTAGTGGTAGTAATCAGACGACGCACAATCATGTCTTCTTTGAAAATGAAGAAACGCTTCGCGAGGCAGGACCCCTAATGCCAAGTTCGCAGCTTTGTTTGCCAATTGCGATGAAGGTTCCTGATCACGCGCCTTTGTCGCTGAAACTGACGTCCAACGAACTGTTATGGAATTTGGAGGTGCGAATCGATATTCCGCGTTGGCCAGATTGGGTTAAGAAAATCGCCTTTCAAGTGGTACCCCCTGGCGAATCAGTGATGTCCGATCCATCGGAACCTGTGATGCCAAAGACCGATACTGGGGCCGAGCCAGGGATCACGTTTGAGGAATCCGTGAATCATTTGTGGCAGGTTCGCGGCGACGCTGACCAGCGAGATCGGTTGGTGGACGCGATTGCGGGATTAACATTTTCGGTGACCGCGATCATCGACCGACGGCTGTTGTATGGAGGCGATCATGACGCCAACGTGTACCCCAAAGGGCACAGCGTTTGGGCAAAATTCCCGAATCCAGAATTGCCGCTGGTATTGTTTGTACCCCACAATATGGGCGAAAAATTTGAGCAACTCGGTCGCCAGCATTGGACCGGCCAGGCGACAGTGGTCGGCTGGGACCGTGACCACGGGCGACTGCAATTGGCGGTCGAGGTCCAGAATGGGGCTTAGATGCGCTGATGTGACGGCTACGCAGGCGAATGTTCCGAGGCTATAGTCCCAGCTTCATATTTGCGACTTTAATCATTAGCTTTTCACTCTATGTCTTCCGCAAAAGTTCAACCCCGTGTTTTGGTTCTGCGTGCTCCCGGCACTAACTGCGACGAAGAAACGGCCTTCGCCTTCGAACAAGCAGGCGCGATTGCTGAACGCGTTCACGTCAATCGATTGATCGAAAATCCCGCTTTGAAGGATCGCTATCAGATCCTTTGCTTTCCTGGTGGATTTAGCTACGGGGACGACATCGCGGCTGGGCGAATTTTGGCGACGCGGTTGCGAGAACATCTTTCCGAGATGGTTGATTCGTTCGTTCACGGCCAAGGTGATCGTTTGGTGCTGGGGATTTGCAACGGCATGCAGGTGATGATGCGTTTGGGCGTGTTGACCGAAGACGCGGGACAGAACGATTTGTCAGCTGCCACCTTGGCTTGGAACAACCACGGTCGGTTCGAGGACCGTTGGGTTCACCTGATCGTCGACCCCGATTCGCCGTGCGTGTTCACGCGTGGAATCGAGAAAATGTATTTGCCCATGGCTCATGCGGAAGGCAAGTTTGTTGCTCGTGATGAAGATGCGTTGGATACGCTTCGCAGCCAAGGTCGTTTATCGCTTCGCTATGCGGGTGAGGAGCAATCAGATGTGGTGGATGAGATCTTACCATTCCCGATTAATCCGAACGGTGCCGATGCTAACGTCGCCGGGGTTTGCGATTCCACCGGACGGGTTTTCGGTCTAATGCCGCACCCCGAACGCCACATTGATGCGACACATCATCCATTTTGGACTCGGCGTAACCAGCAGCCCGAGTTCGGTGACGGGCACGCAATGTTCAAGAATGCGGTTGATTGGTTCGCGTAGGACATTCGGAATGATTGGTGGCATTGGCTCCTAGCCTGTCGTTTTCATTACACAGGCTGGAAGCCTATGCCACTTTTTGTTTTACAAATGGACGCTGCATCCGTTGCTGTCGCAGGCCTTCTTTCCAGCCAGTTTGTAACGTCGCTTGGCCACTTGGTTGTAAAGCCATCGCCATAATCCAGCGGTGCCGGGCAAGTGCAACAATGGCATGACGGGCCACAGGATCGGTAGCCGCCGGGTTAAGTACTTGACCGCTTCGCTGCCGCCATGGGCGGTCCCGGATTCGTCGATCACATAAATTTGAGCCATCAGTTCGTCGTAGCTGAGTTCCGAATACCGCTCGGCGACCCGATCATCATGCAGTGACAAGAAAGACAATCGCTTTCCGCCGATGTCCAGGCGACGAAGATTGCGAACCTGCCCGATGCAGAAATTGCAATTTCCGTCATAAATCACCACATCCGACTGCGACGGCAGTTCGGGTCTGGAATCGGGGTCGGGCAGTTCGACGTTTGGCAGCATGGTTTGAGTCGTAAAAAGCAGCAGGAAAATAGGGCAGGGCAAATCACTTTTTCACTTTGGAGTGTTCCCCATTGTCGCTCGGCTCTCC
>CAYVAN010000031.1:5399-27850 GCA_964449225.1 uncultured Rhodopirellula sp. | reverse complement strand
GCCTACCCTTACGTTTACCAAGTTCAGGCGGAGGTTCGAGTCAACGGAACGTTGCGTGATACATCCTCGACAGCTTTTGGAATCCGCAATTTTCGCTTTGATCGCGACACCGGATTTTGGATCAACGGGCATCCATTAAAACTTCATGGTTGGGGGCAAAAACCGATTGCTGGTTGGGCGGGTTTGGGCGCTGGCATTCCTAATTGGATGCACGACTACACGCTTAAGATGATGGAGGATGCTGGCGGAAACATGATTCGCTGGGGCCACTGTGCTGGTCCACCTGCGGGCGTCGATTGCAGCGACAAATATGGATTTGTAACCTTGATGCCAGGTGTCGATGGCGAACGAGATTGCTTTGGCAAGGCATGGGAAACGCGAACCAATGCGTTTCGTGATCTGATCATTTACTACCGCAACCATCCATCGATCTGTGTTTGGGAAGGCGGCAATTACAATGTGAATCCCGAACATGCTGCTGAAATGAAAGCGATCACCAAGCAGTGGGATCCCAACGGGAAACGTTATTTCGGTTTTCGAATGTCAACGCCCGCAATGATGGATAGCATTGACTTGGAATTGGGAACCGTTGGCCGGACACGTGCGTTACCCACGCTGCCGGTTGTTGAAACGGAATACGACCGGACCGAAACACCACGCCGAGTCTGGGATCATTTCTCGCCACCGCATTTTGGTCATCTTGGAAAGCTAGAAGAACTTAATACTTACGATTTGACTTCCGAAGGATTTGCGACCAACGCGATCGATCAATGGTGGACGTTGTTTGGCAGCAAGCCGGATCATAGCGGTGGTGCCAATTGGATTTTTTCCGATGGAACGCACGGGACTCGGCAGCGAACCGACGTCGCAAGGGCAACTGGCGAGGTCGACGCGGTTCGCTTGCCCAAAGAAGCGTATTTTGCACTGCAAGCAACGTGGGATGATGAAGATCGTGTGCATTTGATTGGTCACTGGAACTATCCAGCTGACACTGTCAAAACCATGTACGCAGTCGCGAAGGCAGATGCCGCTGAATTGTTTGTCAACGGCGAAAGCCTGGGACGCGGCGAGCGTGGTTTCAACACGTTGTTCACTTGGCCCGATGTGACGTACGAACCGGGTGAAATCAAAGTCGTTGCCTACCGCGAAGGTGAAATTGTTGCCACTGAAGTCAAGCAAACCGCCGGGCCTGCGGTTGCAATCAAGTTGACGCCAATCACCGCCCCCGGTGGATGGCGTGCGGATGGTTCAGATATCGCATTGGTTGATTTTGAAGCCGTTGATGCACAGGGACGTCGATGTCCAACCGACGAAACAAGAGTGGACTTTGAAATCTCTGGGCCCGGCATTTGGCGTGGCGGGTACAACAGCGGGATCGAGAATAGCACGAACCATTTGTACTTAAATACAGAATGCGGGATCAACCGAATCAGCATCCGTTCCACGCTGCAAGCTGGCGAAGTTGTCCTGACCGCGATGCGTGAAGGCATGCCTGATGCGACATTGCGTTTGCAATCCAAATCGATTGACCTACAAAATGGGATTGCAGGAATGATGCCAGCGATATTGTCATCATCCTTGCCGTCGACCAGACCTTCCATCAACGGCGAAGACTTGGAACAGCTCGCGAAACTTCGCGACGCACCACCCGTTGTTGTGGCGGAGATCGCTCCGACTGATCGAATGTTCTCAACGTTTGCCTACACCGGTGACGGAGTTGGCGGAATGGAAGATCCTCTTTCAAACGAAATGCTGGCTTATTCGGACGATGCGAGAATCTTTGTGAAGTCCGTTCCTGAAATGCTTGATGGGACACGCGTGATTCGGACCGCCAACGGTGACAGTGCCTATTGGGCCAACGACTACATCGTTGCCACTGCGGCAAAAGACCTCGATTTCTTCGTCGCTCATGACCCCAAGGTGCCCACGCCCGATTGGCTCAAAGAGTACACCAAGACCGGCGAAAAGGTTGCACTGAATCGGGGTTCGTTGACGCTTTACAAAAAGCGTTTAGCAAAAGACGAGAGCTTGCGTATTCCCGGCAACGCCGATCAGGGGAAAGGCCGCAAATCCGCCTGGAACATGATCCTGTTCTGCAAGCCCGCAAGTGTTGAGTGATTTTACCACGAAGTTTCGACACCCTTATTACTGAACCAACACCACGACTTACTTCCATGGTTGGCCCGATGACATTTCGATTTTTGTCCTGCTGCGTTGCAGCGTTATTAACTTTCGGCGTCTGCACCGCAAAAGAATCAAAAGTTGATTCGATCACAAAGCCTTCACTCAATGAGGATGGCCCATCGGGATACAAATCGCTTCTCAGCCGCGGCTACATGTCGCTGTTTAATGGCAAGGATCTGACCGGATGGCGAAACCCCTATCCGCACGGGGAAGCTAAGGTGGTGGATGGAGAGATTCACCTGATCGCCGACAAAAAGTTCTTTTTAGTTACCGACAAAAAGTACTCTAACTTTCGTGCCAGCATTGAAATCCACCTTCCCGAAGGTCCAGCCAACTCGGGGCTCATGTTTCGTTGCCACGTCGATGAAGATGCTACGAAAAAGAAGGTTTACGGTTATCAAGCCGAGTGCGATGGGTCGGACAGGCGGTGGTCAGGTGGGTTCTATGACGAAGGGCGTCGTGGGTGGATCTGGCCAAGCACCAAAGGTCGGTCGACCGACCAATTCCTACAACACTCCAAGGAATCCAAAGCCGCTTTTGCGGATCCCAAAATTGCGAATGCACTGAATCGAAATGGATGGAATCGATTTGAAGTCACCTGTTTAAACGATGTGATCAGAATTCAGGTCAATGGAGTGGAGACGGTTCGTTTTCGCGATGCTGTCGACGCAAGCGGTTTCATTGGGATTCAGCATCATGGTGAAAAAGGCCAAACCTATCGGTTTCGTAATCTGTTCATCAAAGAATTGCCAGAGATCCCAGCCGCCCAACACGTCGCATTGACTAACCATCAGCCGGTGGTAATCAAACGCATCAACGAGAAAGTGACCCAGATTGATTTTGGTAAAGCCGCATTCGGTAACATCGTGATGCCGGTTCCCGAAGGTCGCGGGATCGTCAACGTTCACTTTGGTGAAAAAATGAAAGATGGACGTATCGATCGAAATCCTCCGGGAACCGTTCGATATGGAATGACGCCGATGCGCATCGGGCAACAGAAAGGCAACTGGGTGGTTCCGGCACCTGTTGATACACGTAATGTCCAACAATCTGGACTGATGAACGCCAACCCGCCCGCGATTTTGACTCCACCATCCTGGCAGTCGGTCATACCGTTTCGCTGGGTCGAGATCGAAGGCGATCTCGCGGAAGATTTCTCCTATGAACTCGTTCGCCGACGCGCCGCCTACTCGTCGACCTGGAACGACAACGCCAGTGAATTCGAATGCTCGGACAAAACACTCAATCGCATTTGGGATTTGTGCAAGTACAGCATCAAGGCGACGACCTTCGCGGGAATCTACGTGGACGGAGACCGCGAACGAATTCCATACGAAGCCGACGCCTACCTGAACCAGCTAAGCCACTATACGACCGACGACCAAGTCAAGATGGCGGCACGAACTTTTGACCACCTGATGGAAAATGGAACTTGGCCTACCGAATGGTCGCCTCACATGGTGTTCATGGCGCATGCCGAGTGGATGTACTCGGGCGACACCGAGTGGTTAAGGCTTCGTTATGAATCGCTGAAGACCAAGACGCTGCTGCACCGTAGCGCTGATGATGGTTTGGTGCGCAGTGGTGAACTCGATCAGAGTCGACACGATATCGTTGACTGGCCCAAAAAGGAACGCGATGGTTACGTCTTCACCGAAATCAATACCGTTGTTAACGCGTTTCACATCGAAGCACTTAAGCAGATGGCTCAGATAGCCAAGGCGATTGGGAAGGACGAGGAAGCAGGTGCGTTTCAGGATCGCGTGGAACTTGCGAAAGCCTCGTTCCAAGAAAAACTGTTTGACGAAACCGCCGGCATTTACCGAGACGGCGTTGGCACCGATCACAGCAGTATCCACGCAAACTTCTTTCCGCTGGCGTTTGGGTTGATTCCGCATGACAAAGTGCCCGGAGTCGTGTCTTGGCTGAAGGACCGTGACATGCAGTGCTCGGTTTATGCTGCTCAGTACTTTCTGGAAGGCCTGTTTCAAAACGGTGCAAGCAAAAAAGCAATCGATCTGATCGTTGCAGATAATGACCGTAGTTGGAAACACATGGTCGAGAGCGGAACGACGATCACCTGGGAAGCGTGGGGCATGAAGTACAAGCCAAACCAAGATTGGAATCACGCTTGGGGTGCAGCACCCGCGAATCTCCTGCCACGTTTTGTTCTTGGGACTCAACCAACGAGTCCAGGTTGGCGGACCGCGAAAATTTCGCCGCAAATTGGTTCGCTGACTCATGCCAAAGGAAAGATTCCCACTGGCAAGGGGCCAATCGAAGTCGATTGGACATTGAATGATTCCTATAAGCTTTCGCTAAACTTGCCCGACGGCATGACGGCGAAGGTGGACCTTCCCAATCCGCCAAATTCAACCGGCGTGTTTTCTAACGGGCAACCCGTTCCAGCAACGCTGACCAACGACCGGTGGGTGCTCGATGACGATGTAACTGGCAGCATCAAGTTTGAAGCAAAGTAGGTTTCAAGATTTCTAGCAACTGTTTGGGGCGATGAAAGCTGTGATAAAGAAAACCCTAGTCGCAGTCTGTTTCGTTCTGGTTGGCGTGCCCGCCAACCTGCGAGCTCAATTAACAGATTTAGTCGCACTCGAGGACCAGTTTCAATCACCCCCGCGATCGGTGCATCCTGAAACATGGTTTCATTTGATCGGTGGTAACGTCAATAAGTCAGCGTTAAGCACCGATTTGGAAGCGGTCGCGGGTGCTGGGTTTCAGGGCATTCAACTTTTCCATGGCAGAGGCAGGCCATGGCCTGGTGTGAAGCCGCAAATTCAAACGCTTAGTCCAACATGGGACGACATGATTTCGCATGTCGCCAACGAGACCGAGCGACTTGGTTTGAAATTCACGATGCAGAATTGCCCAGGCTGGGCCATGTCGGGCGGGCCATGGATTACGCCCGAAAAAGCGATGCGTCATCTCGTTCACAGCCGTACCGATGCAACGGGTGGATCTAGGCTAACGTTGACCCTGAATAAGCCGCAGCCCAGTGACGAGCCTTGGCGAGATTACCAGGACATTGCTGTGCTGGCATTCCCAACACCCATCGATGATTCGGGCGGATCACTCAAGCCAGTTTCGGTTCGCAGCAATCGTCAATCGTTGCCTTGGATGAGTTTGATCCGTGGTGACAAAGAAACGAAATTCGATCTTAATGACAACGATGACCCTTCTTGGTTGGAAGTCACCTTTGACCAGCCAACGTGCGTGCGTTGCATTGAGCTGCCGCCAGTCGAAATTTTGATGAAGAGACGTAATTTTGATCCCGATGCAAAAATTCGCTTAGAAGCATTTGTCGATGGCGATTGGAAACTAACGGCGTCGCAAAAGGTCCCGCGTGGTAATTGGCAGGATCGGCAGCCCGAGCACCCATTAGTGCTCGCGTTTCCGGATGCATTGGCGACACGGCATCGCATCACTTTTGACACCAAGCATCCAATGAATTTGTCCCGTTTACAAATCTCATCGGCTGCTAGGATCAACGACTGGAAAGGACAGGCCGGTTACGCACTTCGCAGTCTTAAGCGTGACCTTGTTCCGGTTCAAAATCCTCAAGCTTGGGTGAAGGGCAAGTCAATCATTGACCTATCGAACCAGCTTGATAGCGATGGTCTGCTTACCTGGGATTCACCGGATGGAAACTGGACAGTGCTGCGATTTGGTCACGTCAATACGGGAGTCAAGAACAAGCCTGCGCCACCGGAAGCAACTGGTTTTGAATGCGATAAGCTTTCACCAGCGGGAGCCGAACAACACTTTGCAGGTTACATCGGACGGATCACGGCCGATGGCGGGCCTGCGGATCAGGGGCGTCTAAAAGGAATGCTGATCGACAGCTGGGAATGCTACACGCAGACCTGGACGCCAGCGATGGAAGATGAGTTCAAGAATCGACGCGGCTATGATTTGCGTTGGTGGCTTCCCGCACTTGCGGGTTATGTGATTGACGATCATTACACCAGCGAAATGTTCTTGCGAGATTGGCGCAAGACCATCAGCGATATGTTGGTGCAAAACTACTTTGGAAGATTGGCAAAATTGGCACGCCAACGTGGAATGCAGCTGTCATTTGAGACCGCAATCGGCGACGTTTCACCCGGCGATATTCTTGAATACTACAAGTCAGCTGACATTCCGATGTGCGAGTTCTGGCAGCCCAACGATCCACATTGGGGCGGCTTGGAAACGAAGCCAGTTTTACCAGCAGCCTCCGCGGCTCACCTTTACGGTAAGAAACGAGTCGCGGCCGAAGCGTTTACCAATGTTGGTATTCACTGGAATGAGCATCCCTATCAGCTGAAACACATCGCGGATCGACATTTCACCTACGGGATCAATCACCTCGTCTTCCACACGTTCACTCACAATCCTCGCACAGCAGTTGTTCCGGGAACCTCTTTTGGGGGCAGAATTGGGACACCCTTTCTGCGAGGACAAACTTGGTGGAAGCACATGCCACTTTTTACGGACTACTTGTCGCGATGTCAGCTAATGTTGCAACAAGGACAACCTGTCGCTGATGTCTTGTACTACTTGGGTGACGACGTTGACCACAAACCGAGACAGGATGAGCCTTTTCCAGCGGGGTATCGTTTCGATTACCTCAATTCAGATGTTCTGTTAAACCGGATCCGCGTTCAGGATAGCGAATTGGTTTCTCCGGAAGGCATTCGATGGCGTGTGTTGTGGTTACCGCCGGGACATTGCGATCGCTTAACGCCAACAACGTTGGCCAGACTACGAGAACTGATTCAACAAGGCGCAATCGTCATTGGCGGACCGCCCAAATGCAATCCGTCGCTTAGCGAAGAACAAAGCCAAGAAGGTTCGTTCGATGAATTGGTTAACGATCTTTGGGGCAATGGCGATGAATCGTTTGGTGACCGAACCATTGGCCTGGGACGATTGCTTTGGGATCGGCGCAAGTCAAACTCGGAGCTATCGAGCTTGCTGACAGAGTTAACGATCCTGCCGGATGTTACAGGAATAAAAGACGGCACCTGGTGCCATCGCCGCAGCAAAGATTCAGAGATCTACTTTATCGCTGCAAACCGTGCCGGATCTTTGAAGGCAAACGTTCGATTTCGCGCAACAGGTCAACCAAGGCTTTTTGATCCAATGACCGGCGAATCAACCAAGATTCAGATTTTTGATCAGTCAGGCGATTTCACTAAGATTCCCATGCGTTTGCCAGCTGCGGGAAGTGCATTTGTGGTCTTTGATTCGGTTCAGGCAACCGCGTCGGCCACAAGGATCCAACAAGATGGTGTCGTGTTCATGGATGCCAGGGCTGAAATCGACGATGCGAACGTTCCTAACGAGTTCCCGTTTGGATTGCGGCAAACTGACGAATTACAACCTAACGTTGATAGTCCCGATCTCGGCCCGACTTTGATCAGCGACCAAAAGATGCTGGTTTGGGAGAATGGAAATTACAAGGTTTCCCATGGTGATTCGACAGTCGCAGAAGCCGACATCAAACACTTGAAATCGATCGAAATGAAAGGCCCTTGGGAAATTAGCTTCCCAGGTGGCTGGGGTGCTCCTGAAAAGTTGGCTCTCGATCACCTGATGCCGTGGTCCGAACTGTCTGATCCAGCGACACGATCATTTTCTGGTTCCGCCACGTACAGCTGCGAAGTCCAGATTGATCCTGATCGTATGCAGCGGCAGCTTCTGTTAGACCTCGGGAAAGTTAGCGAGATTGCAGAGGTTTCCGTGAATGGAATTCCGGTCGCTGTGCAGTGGGCACCACCGTTTCGTGCGAACATCACGCCGCACGTGGTTAAAGGTCCCAATCGGATCGAGGTGACAGTGACGAACACTTGGCACAATCGACTGATTTACGACGCCAATTTGCCAGCTGCGAAGAAGAAAACCTGGACCATCGGTGGCCCTGAAAAGAGCACGGGCCTAGTGCCGGCTGGATTGATTGGTCCTGTTTCCATCCGAGTCGGCCAGGTAATTCAATTTTGAAAATGCGGACGGATTGACGACTTTTCGGTGTTCCACCAATCTTTTGTGCGGTCGTCGCACTGCTGCCAGCATTACCCAAGCAATTCACAGCCATGTTTCCACCGAAGATTCTAGATCGTTTGAAAAAGTCCGGTGTGGTCGCGGGTTTTTCAGTTGAAAAATTAGAACACGCCGTTCCTTTGACCCGCGCTTTGTTGGCAGGCGGCATCGATACAATCGAGCTTTTGTTACGAACTGCTGACGGCGTGGATTCGGTCAAAGCAATCTGTGCAGAGGTCCCGGAAATGCAGGTTGGCGTTGGCACGATCCTGACGCCGGAAACCGTCCAACAAGTCAAAGCAGCGGGAGCTCATTTCGGCGTTTCACCGGGGATAAATCCGCGAGTTGTTGATGCTGCTAAAGAAGTAGGGCTTCCCTTCGCACCGGGAATTGCAACACCATCTGATCTGGAATCAGCGATCGAATTGGGGTGTCGGTTCGTTAAGTTTTTCCCAGCCGAGGTAACCGGCGGCGTCAATTATCTCCGCAGCATGAGTGCTCCCTACAAACATTTGGGTATCGAATACTTTCCGCTTGGCGGACTCAACGCGGACAATATGGTCGAGTACTTAAATGAACCCAATGTGGTTGCCATCGGTGGTTCGTGGATCGTCAGGCAGGATCTGGTGAACAACCATGATTGGGATGGCATTACGGCGCGTGCTGCGGACGCCATTAAAACAGCTAATAAAGGCAGGAAGAATGACTAGGGTTGTCGTCACGTTTGGTGAAATTATGGGCCGCATGGCGGCACCGGGAAACTTGCGTTTGCGTCAAGCTCGTGAATTTGAGGCGACGTATGCCGGAGCGGAGGCCAGCGTCGCCGCATCCATTTGCAATTTTGGCGGTGTCGCACGCTATGTGACTGCGTTGCCAAAACATGCCTTGGCTGATGCAACCGTAGACTCAGTTCGTGCGGTTGGCATCGATACCAGTTGCATCTTGCGAACGGATGAAGGAAGACTCGGTCTTTACTTTTTGGAAACGGGCGCTAACCAGCGGCCCAGCAATGTGATCTACGACCGCGCTGATTCAGCAATCGCGATCACCACTTCCGATTGTTATGACTGGGAAGCGATCTTCATTGATGCCCAATGGTTACATCTAAGCGGGATCACACCCGCACTGTCAAAGATTGCTGCCGAAGCAACACTGGTGGCGGCGCAGAAAGCAAAAGCGGCGAACGCAACGGTTTCAATTGACTTAAACTTTCGCGGCAAGCTATGGAATTGGGACACCCAAAAGTCAGCTCGCGATTTGGCTCAAGAAACCATGCGAACCATTTTGCCCTTTGTTGATGTTGTCATCGCCAACGAAGAAGATTGCCATGATGTGCTGGGCATCCAAGCTGGCGATACCGACGTGCATTCGGGTTCACTTGATACATCCCGCTATCCCGAAGTCGCTCGGCAGGTGGTCAAACAATTTCCTAATGTCAGCAAAGTTGCGATCACGTTACGCGAAAGCCTTTCCGCTTCGCACAACAATTGGGGAGCGATGCTTTACGACGCTGCATTGGACCAAGCTGTTTTTGCTCCACTTGATCACGACGGAAATTATCAAGCCTACGAGATCAAAAACATCGTTGATCGTGTGGGTGGTGGAGACTCGTTTGCTGGCGGACTGATTTTTTCGCTGACAACCCCTGAATTAAGCGATCCGCAAATCGCAGTTCGATATGCTGTCGCAGCGTCCTGTTTAAAGCACTCCATCAAAGGTGATTTCAACCACGTTAGCCGCAGCGAGGTCGAAGCCCTGATGGGTGGATCCGCATCAGGCCGCGTTGTCCGATGACATTCAGTGCCTACCGTCTTATGCGTGGTGGATCCTGTTACAGATCCTTCGCGACGAAGGTTTCTTCGCGGGTATCATTTGGATCTTTGACAGGATCCAGGACGGTTTAAAGTTGCCAACGAACGGAGAGGACGTTTAACGACTGCCGCTTAATTCAATCACCCGCTGAAGATCTTCGGGCTTGAAGGGTTTGGAAACGTAATCATCCATTCCAGCATCAATGCACTTCTCGCGATCCCCTTTCATCGCCTCCGCCGTCATTGCGACAATAAATCTACGCGATTTTGTCTCTCGCTCAAGTTCGCGAATCGCCTTGGTTGCTTCATAGCCGTTGAGTTCTGGCATTTGAATGTCCATCAGAATCAAGTCAAAATCATTTTGCATGGCGTGCTCAACCGCTTCTTTTCCATTGACGGCCAGTGTCACTTCATGGCCCCATTTTTTCAAAAACCCCATCGCCACACGTTGGTTAACCAAACCATCTTCGACTAAAAGAATCTTGCGAGGTAGCTGTGTAGGGTCATCAGAGACTGGCGATGTTGGCTGTATCTTTTTGGAAACTTCGACTCCTTTTACCTCCAGGAAAACTTCGAGAAGCTCCGATGCGATAACCGGCTTTATAATGTAACGATGAACCCCCACGCGTCGAAGCCTTGGCGGATCAAGTCCACCGACTGACGAAGAGAGAATGACAATCGGACCGTAGTTTTCGAGACCTTGTTCGATGAGAGCTTCGGCGAACTGAAGTCCATCCATCTCTGGCATGTGAAAATCCGACAGAACCATGCCAAATTCTTTTCCGTCATCACGGAAGCTATTAACGATATCGAGTGCTTGTTGACCACTTTCAGCCAGGACGGGCTGCATCTGCCAATGGCCGATAATCTCTTCTAAAATTCGGCGATTCGTTGAATTGTCATCCACGATCAAGACAGACATCCCGGCTAGACGGGCCAGCTCGGCTGGTCGTTTTGGTGTCTGGTCTTCAACAACACCGAGCCGAATGAGGAAGTGAAAGGTTGTTCCGCTGCCAGCTTTGCTTTCGACCCAGACCCGTCCGTTCATTAACTCAATCAAGCGTGACGAAATTGCTAGGCCAAGCCCCGTCCCGCCAAATTCGCGAGTCGTAGAAGAATCCGCTTGCGCGAACTCTTCAAAGATTTTCTGTTGCTTCTCTAATGGAATTCCAATGCCTGTATCGCGAACGGTGAAATGCAAAACCGCTGAACGATCGGTCATCTCTTCTGGATTGACATCGACCACCACCTCGCCACTTTCAGTAAATTTAATTGCGTTACCAACAAGGTTAACAATAATTTGCCGTAGTCGTCCTGGATCTCCGATGACTTGATTGGGAATTGAGGGGTCAATTCGCCCCGCAAGTTCCAAGTCCTTTTCTTCTGCTTTGAAAGTCAATAGCTTTACCGCCTTGCCAACGCAATCTCGAACGTTGAAACTCACCTCTTCTAGTTCCATTCGGCCAGCTTCAATCTTGGAGAAGTCCAGGATGTCGTTTAGTAATCTCAGCAGCGACTGAGAAGACTCTTGGACCAATTGCAGGAATTCGCGTTGTTCGCCATCCAGTCTTGTTGCGGACAATAATTCGGTCATTCCAATGATGCCGTTCATTGGTGTGCGTATTTCGTGAGACATGTTGGCTAGAAATTCACTTTTCGCGTGATTAGCCGAATCGGCCGAGTTCTTTGCAGCCAACAGCTCCTCTTCGGCGTGTTTACGCTGGGTGATATCTCGGCCGATTCCAACCAACCCCACCACTTCGCCATCTTCACCTCTAAGCGGAACTTTGGTGGTAGAAAGCCAGATCAGACTTCCATCACTTCGCCTCAAAGACTCTTCTTGACCGAGCATCGCCTCATTTGTCCGCATCACGACCTGATCATCAGCCACGAAATTGCAGGCCATTTCAGTGGGCAAGAAATCGTAGTCGGTCTTCCCCACCAACTCGTCTAGCGTTTCTAAGCCAAGCATTTTTAGAGTGGCGACGTTGGCCGTCACAAATCGCCCACATCGGTCCTTAACGTAGATCGTGTCTGGGATATTTGTGGTGATCGTTTTCAGAAGGTCTCGCTCTCGGGCAAGTTCTAACTCCGCTCGCATTTGAAGCGTTACATCTCGCGAAATCCCAAAGGTACCGATTGTCTCACCCGAGGCATCACGAAGCGGTACCTTCGTAGTCGAACACCAGGTGTCTTCCTGATCATCCCAATTTACGTGCTCGACCTTGCCGACGATCGATTCGCCGGTTTCGATAATCATTTGCTCGTCGGCCAATGCGCCTTGCGCGTGCGTTTGACCAAAGTAATCGGCATCAGATTTCCCAATTAGCTCGGACGGGTCAGAAACGCCCAGGTGCTTCGCTTGAGCGTGGCTAACTCGAATGAACTTGCTTTTTTCGTCTTTAAAATACACAGAATCAGGAATGTTGCTCATCAGAGTTTCTAACAAGAACTCCGCCTGCTGCGATTCTTGCTCCGCCTTCTTCTGTTTGCTGACATCCCAGAAAACCACTTCGATTCCGACTGTGTTGTTTCCTTCATCAAAAAGGGGAATCCGAAGGGCTTCGATGTATCGATCGCTACCGTCAGCCATGACATGACGTTGGATCACATGCTCGCCCCGTCCGCTTGCCATCACATTTTGATCTCGCTCAATGACCGATTGGGCAACATTTTCAGGTAGCAGATCAAAATCGGTTTTGCCGACTAGCTCATTTGGCTGTCGACCGTAGCAATTGCAGAATAAGTCATTGACATATTGAATATGCCCCTGACGATCTTTGCGGACCACGCAGGTTTCCATCGGCTGTGAATCGATGTCCGTAATGCAAATCGTTTTTGTTGTACTGATTGAGTCCGGTGAATCCATTTCAAAACCCTTCAAATTCGTCGGCACTAAAAAACTCAGATCACGTCAATTGTCTTTCGCTCCGGTTCCCAAACATGGTACCTGATTGTGAACCTATGGCATGGTATTTCGGCGAACTAGACCTAGAGTGGTGGTTTATCACCACGCTCAAAAGGCCTTAACGTAGGCTATGTTATTGAACACCGTTGGTGTAAGAACGGCGTGGCTTAACGAGTTACACTAACCGCTCTTTTAAGTGGCGGATACGCGACTTGTTTCGACATTGAGGGTCATATGAACGCTTCTTTGTCTACATTCCGCTCTCGAGAAAATCTATCCAAATCCAGGCCTCGCTTTGGACTTATTTCGGAAGGCAGGCTTTTGAATTCCATTGAAGAAGCGTTGCAGCGAACTGCGGTGATCATCCCGGCAAGGAACGAGGAGGATTCGCTTCCTTTGGTGCTTGGTGATTTGCCCGGTGTTGGTGTAGTGATCATTGCCGACAATGGTTCAACTGATTCGACGGCCGTGATTGCTAGACAGGCTGGGTGTCAGGTCGTCTCTGAGCCAATTGCAGGCTACGGTCGCGCCTGTTTAAGTGCGATGCGACATCTTGATAAACTGTGCCAAGATGATTTGACGCATATCGAATATGTTTGCTTTCTTGATGGCGATTACAGCGACCATGCCGAACAGCTCCAGCAGCTGCTGTTGCCGATCGTGCACGACGAATCAGACTTTGTTTTAGGTTCACGTTTACTGGGTCGACGTGAAACAGGAGCAATGCCCCCGCAGGCTGTCTGGGGCAATCGATTGGCGTGCTTCTTGATGAATCAAATTTGGAAAACTGACTACACAGATCTAGGCCCGTTTCGAGTCATACGACGTCAATCGCTGATCGATCTGAACATGCAGGATCTCAACTTTGGCTGGACCGTCGAAATGCAGGTCAAGGCAGCAGTGGCAAATTTGCGAATCGTCGAAGTACCGGTAAACTATCGTCGTCGAATCGGAATTAGTAAAATTAGCGGCACAGTGACAGGCACGATCAAAGCTGGTTACAAAATTCTTTTCACAATTGCAAAGTATGCCTGTAAGATCAACGTTCGGTCGGCGTCTTAAACCTAGTTGTCTTTCAGTAATCCGATCAACCGCGTGAATACTATGCTTTCAAAGTTGTCCTCTTCGCTTTTCGTTTTTGTTTTCAGCTTCCTGCATTTGGCACCCTGCTTCGCTGGTCGAAATGTTTATCTTGGTAGCGAGGCAGCCAAGAATACAATTTCGATGGATGATGTTGATCATTCAATTTGGGATGACTTGCTTCAATCACACGTCAGCGACTCCGGATCCGTTGACTACAAGAAATGGCACGCCTCGGCAAAGGACGTTCAGGATCTGGACCGTTACATCAACCAGCTTTCCAATGCCAGCCAAAAATTGCCTGCGACGAAAGAGTCGAAACTTGCATTCTGGATCAATGCTTACAACGCCGTAACGGTGAAGGGAATCCTGCGGGAATACCCAACGACTAGCATCCGCAATCACACCGCAAAGTTGTTTGGATACAACATTTGGGACGACCTACAACTTTATGTGGGGGGCACCGCAGTTTCATTGAACCAGATGGAGCATGAGATCCTGCGAAAGATGAATGAGCCAAGAATTCACTTTGCGATTGTCTGCGCTTCAAAGAGCTGCCCACGTTTATTAAATCGCGCCTTTGTTTCGGATCAGATCAACCAACAGCTCGATTCCAATGCTAAGCACTTTTTTGCACAGCGGGCCAACTTCCAGGTTACCGGAAACAATGTGACGCTTTCGTCAATTCTGAATTGGTTTGGCGAGGATTTCGGAAGCAATCAAAGTGCTGTGATGCGCCGGATCACGCCATGGCTTCCCGCTGGGAAGGCCGATTTGATTAATCCGGCTAAGGTCAATGTAAAGTATTCCGATTATGATTGGTCGCTAAATGGCAGGTAGATGGCGGTGAGGTTGGGGTACAGTGGTGTCGTGACGGCGTTCTTTCTACGTCTTGAAACTGGCCACTTTTCCCAAACCGGTCTGGCACCATGCGTATTTTACTTGTTCTAGTTATTTGCCTTGGCTGGACCTCGCTATCCAGATCGTCGGATCCTATTTCACTGTCTGATCGGAAGCTAATTTCAGAAATCAACCAAGCAGTTGGACAGGCTGGAAAGCACTTTGCTGCGGGCAACCACGAACAGGCTGGCCAATCGATTCAGTCTGCCATGACGATGGTGGGGAAACTGGAGGCGAACTCCCCCGCACTTGTTAACGAAATCAAGCCCGCAATTTCGAGAATCCAAAAAGCTCATACGATGTTGGAGTTCGAAGGCGTTTTGCTGCCACCCTTTGAGCCACCCAAGATGGCAATCAAAGAGAAGGATTTTAAAAAACGCAAAACGCTGCCTGCGAAACAATCAGTCAAGTTGCCCACTTCGCGGCCAGATCCATTTGGTTTCACCAATGTTGTCGCACCCATTTTGGACCGTCGATGCGGAAAGTGTCACATCGACGGTTCGCGTGGTGGATTCAGCATGGCAAGCTTTGCGGCACTGATGAAAGGGCCGCCCGAAGGCGTGGTGGTGTTCCCAGGCGACAACGTGGGCAGCCGTCTAATCGAAACGATCGAAACGGGTGACATGCCGCGTGGCGGAGGAAAAGTAACCTCCGCAGAATTGCGGATCTTGAAGACCTGGATATCCAAGGGGGCGACGTTTGATGGGGTCGACCCAGTACTGCCAATTCGGGTCAATCGTACGATTAAAGCTAGCGACCTTAAAGCTAGCGACCCAATGAGCAACACGAACCGCCCTCTGCAAACAACCAAAGCGACGGGTAAAGAAACGGTTAGCTTTGCCAAAGATGTTGCCGGGATCTTAGTCGAAAATTGCAAGGGTTGTCACATCAACGCCATGCAAAACCGAGGGGGCCTACAAATGGACTCATTCGCAGGCTTGGTTCGCGGCGGCGATAGCGGTGCGATCATCACACCAGGTGATGCCGAAGCGAGTTTGTTGATCAAAAAGTTGCGAGGAACCGAAGGTGACCGCATGCCGGGTGGCGGACGACCGCCTCTATCGGAGAGTGATATTCAATTGATCGAAACTTGGATCAATGAAGGAGCCACTTTGGATGGGGCCAATGATCGCCAATCGCTTCCGGTAATGAATCAACTTGCCTGGGCGGCAAGTGCGTCAGCGAAAGAGTTGAGCGAGAAACGATCTAAGGAAGCGAAGGTAAAGTGGAAATTATTGACGGCACGCAGCAGCACTGCGCAGTTTGTGGAAACTGATCATTTTCTTGTCACAGGGACAGCGTCGAAAAAAACGCTCGTTTTGGTGGGCTCCCTGGCAGAAAAGCAGATCAAGATGATCGAAGGTGTTGTGCCTGAATCCGACATTTCTGCGGAAGCTTTCTACCGTGGGAAGGCAACGATTTATGTGCTGCCCAAACGATACGACTACAGCGAATTTTCCAAGATGGTGGAACGAAGGGGACTTCCGATTGAATGGAAATCCCATTGGATGTTCGATGGTATCGATGCTTACGTTGCGATGGTCGCGACGGAGCGGGATACCGAGAAAGAGATTGAAAGCCGCTTGGCGTCACCCCTGACGGCACTGGCGGTCGCAACACGCGGTAACGATGTTCCGCGTTGGTTTGCCGAAGGCATCGGTGTTGTAACAGCGATGCGAAAGTCCAAGCTAGATCGGGAAGATCGCATTCGGGTTGAATCAGAAACCACTGCGGCAATTTCGGCGATGAAAGATGGCAAGAGTTTCCTTGGTGGGAAGATGTCACCGAAGCAAGCCGACCGCATTGGTGCAGCAATCGCTACCACACTATTGAGCCGAAACCAACGTCGCAATTATGAACAATTGCTTAGAGAGCTTGAAAAAGGCAGCTCTTTCGAGAAGGTGTTTACCAAGGTTTTCCGAGCGACTCCGCAAGCGTTTATTGATGCTTGGCTTAAATACGTTCGGTAAATGTTCCTGCGATATCATTGCTGGCTGCGACGCGACTGTCGCGTTTTGTTCCCGCCCCCGATCCAAACCGAAGTGTGGCTACACCATGCACTTTGCGATTGCCTCTTTTAGGCCTTCGACTGGATCACGCGACGGGCGGAATTCGTGTGACAAGTATCCATCGAATCCTGTGTCAGCAATTGCCTTCGCGATCGGGGTGTAGTTAAGTTCCTGCGTGTCGTCTAGCTCGTGTCGACCGGGATTGCCAGCAGTGTGATAGTGGCCGAAGTATTGATGGTTGTCTTGGATGGTTCGGATGACATCGCCTTCCATGATTTGCATGTGGTAGATATCAAAGAGCAATTTGAAATGGTCACTGCCAACGCGTTTGACTAATTCGATACCCCAATCGCTGTTGTCGCACATGTAATCAGGGTGATCTACCTTGCTATTTAGCAGTTCCATATTCAGGATCACGCCAGCTTTTTCAGCGATTGGTGCAATCTTTTTAAGAGCTTTCACGCAGTTCTTCATTCCGGTTTTGCGATCAATGCCCCTCGCGTTGCCGCTAAAGCAAATCACATTACGCCAGCCTTCGGCAGCTGTCGCCTGAATTGCTGCTGCGATTTTCTGCTCGCATTCATCGTGAAACTTTGGCTCGCACAACCCGTTTGCCAACTTGTGTGAACTGACCAACGATGCGACGAGTCCGTGTTTTTTTACCGTCTTGAAATCTTTGGGCTCCAACAGATCGATGCCAGACATCCCCAATGCCTTGGCATGTCCAGCTAATTCGTTGAGCGATAGTTTGGGGTAACACCACTTGGCAACGGCTTGCTTGAGCCGACCTTTCGAGGCGTCCACGTTGCCACCAGTCGAATGGCTTTCGGAGTCTTTGCCGCCTGCATCAGTTTCTGCGCCAGCGACGAGCTGCGAATTGGAGACAACCGCAGCGAGAGCACCTGCGCTGGCACCTGCAAGTGCTCGTCGTCGACTGATACCGTTGTTAGGCATTGAATTGGATTCCGGTGATGGAAGCGACATTCCCAAGATTCTCCTGAAGCAATTGAACAAAACGTCACCTGATAACTTTACTCCCTAGTGGGCGTTCCGTCGATCAAACAAGTAGGTAGATCAGGCCGCAACACCAAGTCAAGCTGACACAAGCACCGTCGCGATCGCAGAGCCTTCCGATGTATGCGATAACGCAATCACCGCTTGCTTGTCTATCCGCGTCGTCTTTGTCACCAGGCTTACGTTGCGATCGGCGACGTTAAGACCAATCGTAGGTGGGATCTGTTGATGCTCCACGACAAGCGCTGCCACCGCGACATTGATTGCACCCACAGCGGCACCGGTATGTCCAATCGAAGAAACCGGCGCGGTTACGGGGACACCAGGCAGACAAAGATTAATCGCTTGCTCTTCAGCCAAATCAATCGACGGGTCACCGCAAGCTTGGCTGATGACTGCGCCTATTTGATCTATATCGAGTCCAGCTTCTTTGATCGCGTCGCGAATCGATAGCTCGATTGCCTTGGCTGATCCGCGGCCCGCTGATGCACTTGGCGTAATATCACGTTCGGCTTTCTGCATTGCTTGGGAGGCAACAAAGCGAGAAACCATGGATGCGATTCTTGCGATTGGCTTTGCGCCGCGTGCGACGGCTTGATCGATTGACTCAATGACAAACGAAACAGCAGCTTCGCCGCCAACGACACCCACTGATTCGCGATCATGCGGACGTGACGAAAACGATACAGGGTCGCTCACTTTTGGAATCGATAAATCGCCACGGTAGTTTAGCCGGGTGGTATTGATCCGCGTCCCGGAAGATCCGGTCACCATCAACTTGGCGATCGAACGCTCTAAACAAGATCGAGCCTCCATCATCGCAGCGGGGCCGGATACGTCACCCAATACCAATGAATTATTAGGACCATGTGCACCGATTGAAATGCCGACATGACACGCAGGCATGTTAGGCAAGTATTTGAGCATCCATAGCGGAGTTACGTTTTTCATCGCGGCGGATCCGAACTCGGCTGCATCAAAGACGCCCGCTTGATCACAGCAAGCCAAGTAGGCGTCTTGCATTTCCGAGGGAGGTCCGTAGTACATTTCGCCGCCAAAAACCGTTCCCACGTCTGAGGGCTGGAAATCAGTTTCCGCTGTCAACGGAAATGCATCGGTCAAACCGGCGTCGTCGATTGCGAGCGAAGACGCTGCGAAAGCCGTTTGGATTTCGCGGCACATGACTTTCAGTGCTTTCCGCGGCCGCACGTACTGCTTGGGGTCAAAGTCAATAATCGGCCCACCGATCCACAAGCCGTCGGGTTCGGAGACAGCACCGGGCTTGGCTCCTTCGTCAGTGCGGTTGGCTAGCGAAGTGATTCCAGAATCTTCTGCGCAAAGGGCGTCAAAGAAGGCCTGGCGACCGATTCCGATCGACGAAACGACTCCAAGTCCGGTAATAACAGTGTTTTTCGGAGACATGAAGTCGGGCAAAGGGTTAAGAGAAAGACCGGTCGGACGCGATTATGATTGCCCTGAGCTGTTTTGACCAGCGACGGGCTGAAAACAGGGCAAATCAGTTTTTTAAACTGGACAATGTCGCTCGGCTCTCCGGGACGAAAGCGCTTTCGGCTCGGAGAGCCGAGCGACAATGGGGCACACTCCAAAGTGAAAAATTGATTTGCTCTGCTGAAAACGCGCTGGGATCGCTTGATTCACGTTTTTTGGGGGGGCCATGTCACGTGGCCGGTCCAGCTACGGAGATTCCTCAGATTGAACGATCATAAATTCGGTGGACTTTGGTTCTTGTCGCTCCGCCACGTTCGATCGTGCCGCGGGAAAGCGAGTTGCTTTCGAGCACCCATGAAAATTCCCCCACTTGGATTCCATAGGTCACGGCGTCGGGCAGGATTCGAGCCAACGTGACCAGGCCCAATCCCCATTTTTGATATTCGGGTAAAACGTTAGTGCTGATCAGCCGCAATCGATCTATTTTTCGTTTATCCATCAGCAACCGAATCCAGCCGAACGGGAATAGATTTCCATTGATCTTTTTGATGATCTGGTTGTAGTCGAGCAATCCAAATCCAGCACCGACCGGCTTGCCATCAATCTCGGCGATGCTGGTCAACTCAGGCACGATTAGGTGTTTAAGTCCGGCGCTCTGTTCGTCAATTTCGCCCTTGCTCATTGGCACATAGCCCCAAGTCTGTTGCAGCGACAAATTGTAGATCTCCAGAAACGATCGAACGTCCTTCGAGAATTGCTTTCGATTGATCGGTCGGCAATTGACCTTGAAACGCTTGGTCGCTTCTTTGATCACAAACATCAACTTTGGATCGAGATCTTCCATAATCTCGATGCGAGCATCGTAGCTGTACAAATCCTGAACTTTTTCAAATCCCGACTGCTCGATCAAGTTGCCGTAGTAATCTTTGTTGTAAGTCATCAGGAATGTTGGTGGTGAATCGAATCCGTCAACCAACAATCCACATTCATAGTTGAGGCTTGGGTTGACTGGGCCACGGATATCAGTCATGCCCTGGTCGGCCAACCATTGGGTCGCTGTATCGAATAACAGATTGGCAGCCTCGTTATCATCAATGCATTCAAAGAACCCAAAGAAGCCACGTTTTTCTTTGTGCAGGCGATTGTGTCCGTGGTTGACGATTGCCAAGATTCGGCCGATCGGCTTTCCATTTTTTCGCAGCAAGAAGGCTTGGCAAATCGCGTCATCGTAGAACGGATGGTGTTTAAAACCGACTAGCTTTTTGCGTTCACCCCACAGCGGCGGTACCCAGTTTGGGTCGCCCTGATAATGTTCTCTTTCAAATTGCAAAAAAGCTTTTTGGTCGCTTCGCGACGCGACGGGGTTGCAGACGGTTGCACTCATGTTGTTTCAATCGATGACGGCAAAACTACGATAAAATGCCGGAACGACGCCACGGACGCGTCTCGTTACCGGCCTGCGACTAGGATAACAAATATGACTGCCCCCACGATCCTACAGAGCCCATCGAATCCGACCGTCAAGCATTTGGTTAGGATGCGGGACAACCGTGCCCGTCGGAAAGCTGGCTGCGTGATCGTGGACGGTTGGCGTGAAACGGCTCAGGCACTGGCGGCGGGACTGCAACTACGATCGATTTATCACACGCCATTGGATCCAAATGAATCCACCGATTCGTCTGATTATCCCTGGAAAACAAACGTTGTCGCGATCTCTGGTATCGCACAGAAGACTACGTTGGTCAGCGAAGCGATCCTACAGCGAATTGGCTACGGCCAATCGGCGCGCGGCGTTGTGGCTGAATTCGATCGCCCAGAAAAACGTCTCGATCAGCTAAGTCTTGATAAAGATCCATTCATTTTGGTTTTGGATCAAATGGAAAAACCAGGAAATGTCGGTGCGATCTTTCGGTCAGCCGATGCCGCTGGTGTGTCGGCTGTATTGCTTTGCGGGGGTGGCGATCCATTGCATCCCAACGCGATCCGCAGCAGCAGCGGTGGCGTGTTTCACGTTCCCTGGGCGACTGGAACGATGGCTGAAATGAGCGATTGGTTCGGGGCAAGATCAATTCGCGTTCTGGCGTCGCGTGTGGAGTCATCCACAGCAATATGGGAAACCCATTGGAACGGTCCCACCGCAATTGTCATGGGAAACGAGGCGGATGGTTTGCAAGATCGCTGGCAAAACGTTGCCGGACAGGCGGTTCAAGGCGTTTGCATTCCCATGGCCGGTCAGGTGGATAGCTTGAATGTTTCAGTTGCGGCGGCACTGCTTGCTTTCACGGCGATGGCCGCCCGCAAAAGTCACCAAGCCTGATTCGCCTTGCGCAAGATCATCCGAAACAACCGATTTAGCTCGCAGCACCCGTGCATGTGATGGAAACTGCAAAATCGTTAATGTCGGAGCAACTGGTCGTCGATACTTGAAGCAGTCGAGGACTATGGGCGCTACATCAAGCCTTAGTTCTCAGCGGTGTGCCGAGGGGGGCGCATCGACCCAGATCGCTCGGACGCAAGGATGCGGCATGCCTAAGCAATTTAGAGCACGAACCACGACAACGAAGCGGAAACGACAACTGCTGATGGCAGCGATCGTTTTCGCCATGTCACCGGTGTTGAACCAAACCAATGCATCGGCAGATGGCAATTTCACTCGGCCTCCTTTGCCGCTGACCGGAACCATCGGCCATCATCTTGGGAAAACCGACCAGCATTCCAGCGATGCCCATGTGAAGGTCAATCCGTTCTGCCTGCCGGCCAAGGTCACCGAGGCTACGCCAATTCAGTTGGCGTCCGGCACTGAACCAAGCAAGGTTCGATTGCAACCCATTGGTGCGGCCATTGGACTGCAAAACATTGAACATGGACCGGTTGAGCACAGCGAGACACCGGCGATCACGGTGGAAGCTCCCGAAGCGAGCGAGGTTCAATCCAATCCGCTGATTGAGCAGGCACGTCAACGGAGCTCGATTGTATTGCTGCCGATGAAGCAAGCCGTCATCGAGGTCAAGCAACCTGAACCTTTGGTAGATCCCAGCGTCGTTCCTGTAACGACAGAAG